>DASQCX010000272.1:0-3877 GCA_035634455.1 Burkholderiaceae bacterium | reverse complement strand
GCGCGCTGGCGGTGTGGGATCTGGCGCACAGCGCGGGCGCGCTGCCGGTCGACCTGAACGGCGCGGACGCCGACTTCGCGATCGGCTGCGGCTACAAGTTCCTCAACGGCGGCCCCGGCGCGCCGGCGTTCGTGTGGGCCCACCCGCGCCACGCCGAGCGCTTCTGGCAGCCGCTGTCGGGCTGGATGGGCCATGCGGCGCCATTCGCGTTCAAGCCGAACTACGAGCCGGCCGCCGGCATCGCCCGCTTCCTGTGCGGCACGCCGTCCGTGCTGGCGCTGACCGCGCTCGACTGCGGCGTCGACACGCTGCACGCCGCCGACGCGCTCGGCGGCACGGCGGCGTTGCGCGCGAAGTCGGTCGCGCTCACCGAGCTGTTCATCGCGCTGGTCGACGAGCGCTGCGCCGCGCTCGGCTTCGCGGTCGCCAGCCCGCGCGACGCGCGCGTGCGCGGCAGCCAGGTCAGCCTCACGCACGCGGCCGCCGACGGCGGCGCGTACGGCTACGCCATCGTGCAGGCGCTGATCGCGCGCGGCGTGATCGGCGACTTCCGCGCCGGCACCGCCGCCGACGCCTACGGCCCCGCGCTGCCCGACATCCTGCGCTTCGGCTTCACGCCGCTGTACCTGCGCTTCGTCGACGTGTACGACGCCGTCGAGCACGTCGTGCAGGTGATGCGGACCGGCGAGTACCGCGAGGCGCGCTTCAACGAGCGCTCGGCGGTGACTTGAGACGGACAATCACTCCATGAGCCAGACCAACGACACCGCCGGGCGCTGCCCGATGGGCCACGGCGCCGATCCCGCGCCCGCCGCCGAGGCGCGCGGCGAACGCATCGTCGCGGAGGAGGGCGCCCAGCTCGACTTCGAGTCCGACATGAGCTACGGCGACTACCTGCACCTCGACCAGGTGCTGACCGCCCAGCACCCGCTCTCGCCCGACCACAACGAGATGCTGTTCATCGTGCAGCACCAGACGTCGGAGCTGTGGATGAAGCTGATGCTGCACGAGCTGCGCGCGGCCGTCGCGTGCATCGCCGCCGACGAGCTCGGCAGCGCGTTCAAGATGCTGGCGCGCGTCAGCCGCATCATGGAGCAGCTGGTGCACGCGTGGGACGTGCTGGCCACGATGACGCCGCCCGAGTACTCGGCGATCCGGCCCTACCTCGCCGCCAGCAGCGGCTTCCAGAGCTGGCAGTACCGCTGCATCGAGTTCGCGCTGGGCAACAAGAACGCCGCGATGCTCAAGCCGCACGCGCACCGCTCCGACCTGCTCGCGCGGGTGGAGGAGGCGTCGCGCCTGCCGTCGCTGTACGACGAGAGCCTGCGCCTGCTGGCGCGCCGCGGCCTGGCGATTCCCGCGGACTACCTGGAGCGTGACTGGACGCAGCCCTACGTCGAGAGCGCGGCCGTGCGCGACGCCTGGCTGGCCGTCTACCGCGACCCGAACCGCCACTGGGACCTGTACCAGCTCGGCGAGGAACTGACCGACCTCGAGGACGCGTTCCGGCTCTGGCGCTTCCGCCATCTGACGACGGTGCAGCGCATCATCGGCTTCAAGCGCGGCACCGGCGGCACGGGCGGCGTCAGCTACCTGCGCAAGATGCTCGACACCGTGCTGTTCCCCGAGGTCTGGGCGCTGCGCACGGAAC
This sequence comes from Burkholderiaceae bacterium, assembly GCA_035634455.1. Classification (GTDB taxonomy): domain Bacteria; phylum Pseudomonadota; class Gammaproteobacteria; order Burkholderiales; family Burkholderiaceae_C; genus Scleromatobacter. The sequence goes on along the minus strand of DASQCX010000272.1, from coordinate 2,226 downwards.
TCTGAAGCGCGTTTCCGTGCGGCTTTGCTGCTCGACGTGATCGCTGGACTTGCGTTCAGTTGGTGCAAGAAGCCGGTCGATCCTGTCGAGTACAAGCGTGTAAAAGACGGTCTTTCCTGCCGCAAACTCTTCATATTGGCCTTAGGATCCGGGCTTAGCATGTAGGACAAGGGCGCGAAATCGTGCCCGTCTCCGGCACTCCCGCCCGGAGATCACGAGCAGGAATCGGAACCGTCGAGATGAAGTTCTGGGGCAAGCTGGCAGTCGCCGCAACGGTCGCGTGGGCCTCCTCCACGGCATTCGCGCTCACCGACCCGGCGTCCCGCCAGGGCGAGCTCCTGTCCGCGCTGGACGGCGTGGACGCGTCGGCCGACGCGCGCTACGTGGAGCACTGGATCCGCGCGAAGGGAGACGACCACGGCCGCCCTTTCGTGATCGTCGACAAGAAGGCGGCGCGCATCTTCGTGTTCGGCGCCGGCGGCAGGCTCGTGGGCGAGTCGTCCACCATCCTGGGCCAGAGCCGCGGCGACGTTCCCGTGCCGGGCGCCGGCCAGAAGAATCCGTCCGACCTGCTGCCCTTCGAGCGCAAGACGCCGGCCGGCCGCTTCGAGTCGCAGCCCGGCCGCAACCTGCACGGCGAGCCGGTGGTCTGGGTCGACTACGACACCGGCATCGCGATCCACCGCGTGCGCCCCGGCATCTCGCAGATGCAGCGCGTGAACAGCCTGGCCACCGACGACCCGAACAACAAGCGGCTGTCGCTGGGCTGCGTGGTCGTGCCGGAAGACTTCTTCTGGGCGGTGGTGATCCCGACGATGGGCCAGGGCCGCGGCACGGTCTACGTGCTGCCCGAGGACGAGCCGGTGCAGGCGCTGTTCACCGAGACTAAGGCCGTGCCCAGGCCGGAGCCGCAGGCCGATCCGGCGACGGTGGCCGCGCGCGGCGTGAACGTCAGCGCGCGCTAGTCTTCAAGGTCGCGAGCGAGGCGTCGAACTCCTCGCGCACCCACGCGCGCAGCGCGAGCAGCGGCGGCCAGTCCCTGAGCGCCGGCGGAAACACGAAGCTGTAGGACTGCACGCCCTCCAGGATCACGGCGGTGTCGAACAGCCGCGCCAGCCGGCCGTCGCGCAACGCGTCGGCCGCCAGCAGTTCTCTCACGACGGCCAGGCCCAGGCCCTGCTCGGTGGCCTGCAGCATCAGGCCGACGTCGTTGAACGAGGCCACCGGCGTCGCGCGGGCGCGCACGCCCGCGGCCGCGAACCAGCGTTCCCACACCTCGCCGTCGCCCAGCAGCGGCTCGCGCGCGAGGTCGGCCGGCCGGCCCTCGTGCAGCCTGCGCGCGACCGCCGGCGCGGCCACCGCGATGAACGGCGTCGGCGACTCGTGCAGCCGCTCCATCACCAGCCCCGGCCAGGGCCCGGCGCCGGTGCGGATCGCCGCGTGGAAGCCGTCGCGCTGGAGGTCGACGATGGCGGTGGAGGCCTCGATCTCGATCGGGATGTCGGGATGGCGCGCTCGCCATCCGCCCAGCCGGGGCAGGAACCAGCGCTGCGCGAACGACGGCAGCATCGTCACGCGCAGCCCCTGCGCCGCGCCCTGCGATGCGGCGGCCGCGGCCTGCACGCCGTCGTCCACCTGCGCCAGCGCCGGGCCCACGTGCCGCAGCAGGGCCTCGCCGGCCGCGTTGAGATAGACGCGCCGTCCGCGGCGGTCGAACAGCGCGAAGCCGATGCGGCTCTCCAGCTCGCCCAGCTGCTGGCTGACGGCGCTGTGCGTCAGGTGCAGCGAATCGGCCGCGGCGCGCAGCGTCTGCAGCTTGGCGACGGCCACGAAGGCGGGCAGGAACTGGAGCGGGATGCGGGCCATTGGTCAGTTCAGCTTACCAATATCGGCAGGAATAGTCGATATACGCCGCTGGATCTCCGTCATATTCTTACCAACACCAAAGGAGATTCCCATGACCACCTGCACCGTCACCCCGCCCGTCGCCCCCGTGTTCGGCAGCCGTTTCCTGGAGCTGGCCTTCCGGTACTTCAGCCGCTCGGTGGTCACGCGCGAGAGCATCGACCAGGCCTGGATCGACTCGGGCCTGCACCAGCTGGACGCCGCCACGCTGGAGGACATCGGCGCGCCGCCGGCCATCGTCGAGGGCGTGAGCCTGCGCGACGCCTGGAAGCTGGCGGCGTCGCTCGACGCCACGCGCCATCTCTGAGGATGTCCGTTCAG
>DASQCX010000271.1:0-3844 GCA_035634455.1 Burkholderiaceae bacterium | reverse complement strand
GACCGGTCGCGGCCGAAGGCGAGCCACAGCGCGGCGGCCGCGGCCGGGATGAGGAAGGCCACGGGGCCCTTCGCCAGCAGGCCCAGCCCGATCCACGCGAACGCGCGCCGCCGCGGCGCGTCCTGGCCGTTCTCGAGGTGGCGCCACAGATCGAGCGCGGCCAGCGTGAGCAGCAGGTTCAGCAGCGAGTCGGCGGTCGCGGCGCGGCCGATCAGCATCGGCCCCAGGCTGGTGGCCAGCAGGCCGGCGGCCGCGATCGCCGCCGGCGGCCCGAAGCGCCGCCACGCGAACTGGCCGAGCGCCAGGCACCAGAAGAACGCGCACAGCGCCGAGGGCAGGCGCGCCGCGAACTCGTTGAGGCCGAAGATCTTCAGGCTGATCGCCTGGAACCAGTAGACCAGGATGGGCTTGTCGAAGCGGTCGACGCCGTTGAGCGTGGTGCTGCCCCAGTCGTGGCCCACCGTCAGCTCGCGCGAGGCCTCGGCGAACGCGCCCTCGTCGACGTCGAACAGCGGCGCCGCGCCCAGGCGCGCGATCCACAGCGCCAGCAGCACGGTCATCAGCAGGCCCAGCAGGCGCATCGAGGGCTGCGCGCCGCGCGCGCGGCTCACCGGCGCGGCGACCGCGATGACGGTGTCGGCCTCGAGCGAAACCGCGTGCTCGCTGCCGGGGATCACCGTGTCCACCTCGTCGGAGGCGAAGGCGCGCGCGTAGTCGTCCTCGTCGTCGCGCGTCATCACCGCCAGCGGGATCGGGCGCGAGGCGCGGTGCTCGGCGGCCGATGGCGGCGGCGTGCGGACCGGCGGCGGCTTGCGCACCGGCGCCGGTGCGATCTTGTCGAAGCTCGGCGGCGGGGGCGGCGGCGGCAACGGCGGCAGCTGGTTCGCGGCTGCGGCCGGACGCGGTGCTGGCGGCGGCGGCCTGGGCGCCGGCGCGGCCTTGCCGGCGGCGGCGTCGGCGGCCGACCACATCTTCGGCTCGGCGGGACGGCCGTCGCCCGCGTCCGCGCGGTTGCTGCCCGCGCTCTCCATCAGCTCGGACATCGACTTCGCCCGCGGCCTGGGCGCCTGCCCGGCCGGCGCCGCCTGCGGGGCGAGCGGCGACTGGGCCGGCGCGGCCTTGCCGGCGGCGGCATCGGCGGCCGACCACATCTGCGGCGGCTGCGACGGGCGGCCTTCGTCGTCGGGCGCCTTGGGCCTGCCCGCGGTCTCCATCAGCTCCGACATCGACTTGGGCCGGGCCGGCGGCGGGGGCGGCGGCACGAAGGCCGGCCGGGCCGCCGGCGCGGGCGCGACGGGCGACTGCAGGATCGGGTCGGGCGGCTCGTCGGCCGGCAGCGGCGGGATGAACGCCGGGCGATCGTCGCCGACGACCACGCCCGGCACGCCCGCGGGCGGCGGCGGCTTGGCGGCGCTCGCGGGGCGCTGGCCCGGCGGGGGCGGCGGCAGCGGCGCCGAGGCGACGTTGAAGGTCAGGTTCGGCGCCGTTTCCGGCGTGCGCTCGCCGTCGCCGAACAGGTCGTCGTAGGGCATCAGCGCGCCCGGTTCGACCGGCTTCAGCGTGGGCGGCTTCGGCCCCGGGGCGGGCGCCGGGCCGGGCGGCGGGGACGAGGGCGGAGGCGGGGGCAGGGCCGACATCGACGGTTTTCGGGGATGTTGGGGGCGACGACTACGGGGATCTAGCGGTTCGAATGCCAGGCGGCATCGTCCGACGGCGCGCTCAGCCTGCCGTGATGGTAGGGCTGCGCGTGGCGACCGTCATAGTAGATGCGGATGAGCAGCTCGGCGAGCACACCGGTGAGCAAAAGTTGCAGGCCGGCGATCACCATGAAGAAGCCGAGCGTCAGCAGCGGCCGGCCGCCGATGGTCTGGCCCAGGATGAACTTGCACGCCGCCAGCCAGGCCAGGATCAGCCCGCCGGCGCTGCCCGTGAACAGGCCGATGCCGCCGAAGAAGTGCCCGGGCCGCGTGCCGTAGTTCAGGAAGAAGTGCATGGCCAGCAGGTCGGTGATCACGCGGAACGTGCGCGACAGGCCGTACTTGGACGTCCCCGCCACGCGGGCGCGGTGGTTCACCGGCACTTCGTCCATGCGCTGCGGCGAGGTCACCGTCGCCAGCCAGGCCGGGATGAAGCGGTGCATCTCGCCGTACAGGCGCACCTCGCGCAGCACCGAGCCGCGGAAGGCCTTGAGGCTGCAGCCGAGGTCGTTGAACTGCAGTCCGGTGGACTTGCGGATCAGCGAGTTGGCGATGCGCGACGGGAACTTGCGCAGCCAGAAGCCGTCCTGGCGGTACTTGCGCCAGCCGGCCACGAAGTCGAGGTCGCCCTGCAGCAGGCGGGCGACCAGCTTGGGGATGTCGCGCGGGTCGTTCTGCAGGTCGCCGTCCATCGTGACGATGACGTCGCCGCGCGCGGCGTCGATGCCGGCCTGCATCGCGGCCGTCTGGCGGAAGTTGCGCCACAGGCGGATCACGCGGATGTGCGGGCCGACGCCGGCGCCGTGCTGCTCGAGCGCCGCGCCGGTGCCGTCGCGGCTGCCGTCGTCGACCACCAGCAGCTCCCACGGGAACGGGTAGTCCGCGAGCGCGGCCTGCACCTCGTCGATGAGCGGGGCGGCGTTCTCGATCTCGTTGTACATCGGCACGACCACCGACAGCCGGTGGAACGGCACGCCGTCGACGTCGAGCGCGCCGCGCACGCCGAACGCGGTGCCCGGGGCGTCGGCGCGGGCGCCGGCCGGCTCGACGGCGGCGGGCGCCGCCGCCGTGGGCAGGTAGTGTTCTCCGCTGGAACTGGCGGTCATGGCTTGCTTTCTGGCGCCCGCGGCGGGCGCACGATCAGGGAAAAGACGAGCGCGGTGGCCAGCGCCACCACCAGCATCAGGGCGTGGACGGCCAGGGCGGCGCCGAAGATCAGTCGGTGATTGTCGGTGTTTGCGGGAGCGAGCGGCGCGCCCGGGGCGGCGGCGGGCGTTTCGCGCACGTGCGCCTGCGTGCCGAGCGCGACGCCGGCCTCGTAGGTGCCCACGCCCGCGGGCGCCTGCAGCGGCAGCACGCCGGCGAGCTCGCCGCCGAGCGCGCCGCAGAAGCCGGCGCCCAGCGGCAGGTTGGCCAGCGAGGCCAGCAGCACGCCGACGATGCCCAGCTTGAGCATCCAGTTGGCGATCGCGAAGCCCCAGGCCGCCGCGCCGCCGCGCGCCGCGCGGAACGCGGCCGCGACCTTGGCCACCAGGTGCCAGGCCTTGCGTGTGCGGCGCGCGGACGCGTGCGCGCGGGCTCGCGACCAGCGCGCGTGGAGGTGGATGCGGCGCACCAGCAGCGGCAGCAGCGTCGCCGCGGCGAGGATCGCCGCCGCCGCGAAACCGATGCGCCACGCCAGCGGCGCCGGCACCAGGATCGCGATGCCCAGCACGCCCAGCACCATCATGTCCTGCAGCCGCAGCCACAGCAGACTGGCGGTGGCGTCGCCCAGGCCGACGCCCCAGCGCCGGTGCAGCAGGAACGAATAGCTCGCCTCGCCCGAGCGCATCGGCAGCACGTTGATGGCCGCGTTGTGCAGCAGCGTGACCTGCAGGCACTCGCGGTAGCCCAGCCCCAGCGCGCGCAGCTTCCACAGCCACTCGGCGCGCAGCCGGCCGGCGCGCAGCGCGTAGGTGGCGCTCATGCCCAGCGTCGCGCCGACCCAGCCCGGCCACGGCACGGTGGCCACGCGCTCGGCCAGCAGCCGCCAGGGCGTGAACGCGACCAGCAGCGCCAGCACGGCGAGCCCGGCGGCGATGCTGGCGACGGCGATCCAGCGGGCCCTGGTCATCGGGACGGGGTTCAGGCGGCGTCCGCGCGGCGGC
>DASQCX010000270.1:0-8043 GCA_035634455.1 Burkholderiaceae bacterium | reverse complement strand
TCGACATCATCAAGTGGAACGACGCCGGCCAGGTCGTCGACTTCAAGGTGATGATCCGCCCGCTCAAGGGCATCAACGTCATTCACCAGAAGATGGGCGAGCTGCTGGCCGTCGCGCAGAAACCGGTGGCTTGACCCGGCCTGTTCCCGCACGCCACTGCGCTGCCCGCGTGGACGACCCGCCCGAAGCCGAATTCGTGCCGGCCGCCCGGCCGCACGCGGTCGCGCGCCTGCGCACGGCCTGCCTCGCGCAGGACGAGACGCGCCCCCGCCTGGATCGCGGCGCGCCGCGCAAGCCGCGCTGCGACGCCTGCCGCCTCCCGCCGACGCACTGCGCGTGCGCCTTGCGCCCTCGCGTCCCCACGCACGCGGGCGTGTGCCTGCTGATGGCCGGGTTCGAGGCGCTCAAGCCCAGCAACACGGGCTGGCTGGTGGCCGACGTCGTGCCCGATACCCACGCATTCGCCTGGTCGCGCACCGCCGTCGAGCCGGCACTGCTCGCGCTGCTGGACGACGCCGCGTGGCGACCGCTCGTCGTCTTCCCCGGCGAGTTCGCGGCGCCCGAGCGGGTGGTCACCGAGCTGCCCGCGGCGCCGGCGAGCGACGCGCGCCGCCCGCTGTTCATCCTGCTGGACGGCACCTGGGCCGAGGCCCGCAAGGCGTTCCGCAAGAGCCCGTTCCTGGCCCGCTTGCCCGTGCTGAGCCTGGATCCGGCGCGACTCTCGCGCTATCGGCTCCGCAGCGCCTGGCACGACCATCACCTGTGCACCGCCGAGATCGCCGCGTTGTGCCTCGCGATGGCGGGCGACGTGCTCGCCGCGCGCACGCTGGAGGCCTGGCTGGACGTGTTCAGCGAGCGCTACCTGCGCGCCAAGCAGAGCGTGCCGGCGGACGAATCGGACGACGCGCACCGCGCCCTGGCGCAGCTGCGCGCGGCGGCGTCCGGCGCGCCGCGCCCCGCGCACATCGGCCGCTGACGCTGCAGCGGCCGCGCGCTCCTCAGAGCTGCGCCTCGATCGCCGCCTTGTCGATCGCCGACCACACGGTCGCGATGCGCCGGTCGCGGATCTCGTAGAACACGGTCTCCGTGAACTGCACCTGCTTGCCGTTGACGGCCAGGCCCTGGAATTGGCCGGTGGGCGTGCAGTCGAAGGCCAGCCGCGCCGCCACGTTCGGCGGGTCGCAGGTGACCATCGCGACGCTGAACTCCAGGTCAGGGATGTCCTCGACGTCCTTCTCGAGCATCGCGCGATAGCCCGCGAGCCCGAGCGGCTTGCCGTTGTGCAGCAGGTCGTGGGCGACGAACTGCCCCAGCGCGGGCCAGTCGCGGCGGTTGAGGCAGGCGATGTAGTCGCGGTAGAGGTCGGCCAGTTCGGTGTCGGTCATGTCCATGGCGGTGCCTTCGTCAGGGGATGCGGTCGTGGCGCCGGCTCAGCGGCGGTCCGCGAGCGCGTGGGCGATCGTCGAGAGGTCGACGTACTCCAGTTCGCTGCCGGCCGGCACGCCGCGCGCGAGTCGCGAGACGGTGAGGCCGCGGGCCTTCAGCGCCTCGCCGATCACGTGCGCGGTGGCCTCGCCCTCGGCGGTGAAGCTGGTGGCCAGGATCACCTCGCCGACGGGCTCGCGTTCGATGCGCTCCAGCAGCGGGCCGACGCCGATGTCGCGCACGCCGACGCCGTCCAGCGGGCTCAGCCGGCCCATCAGCACGAAGTACAGGCCCTTGTAGCTGCCGGTGCGCTCGAGCGCCGACTGGTCGGCCGGCGTCTCGACGATGCACAGCACGCCGGCGTCGCGCTCGGGATCGGCGCAGACGTCGCACAGCCGGTGCTCGGTGAACGTGTGGCAGCGCTCGCAGTGGCGCACGTCGTGCACCGCGCCGTCGAGCGCCGCCGCCAGCCGCAGCGCGCCGTCGCGGTCGTGCTGCAGCAAGTGGAAGGCCATGCGCTGCGCGGACTTCACGCCGACGCCGGGCAACACGCGCAAGGCTTCCACCAGCGACAGGAGCCTCGCTTCACTCATGCACGGCTCCGGGGTCGATCGAAGAGCAGAGAACCGTCAAGGCGTTCAGAACGGCATCTTCATGCCGGGCGGAAGGGGCATGCCGGCCGTGACCTTGCTCATCTTGGCCGAACTCACTTCCTCCGCGACGCGCAGCGCGTCGTTGAACGCGGCGGCCACCATGTCCTCGAGCATGTCCTTGTCGTCGGCCAGCAGGCTGGGAGCTATCGTGACGCGGCGCACCTCGTGCTTGCAGGTCATCGTGATCTTGACGAGGCCGTTGCCGGCCTGGCCGTCGACCTCGATCGTCGCGAGCTCGTCCTGCACCTTCTTCAGGTTGTCCTGCATCGCCTGGGCCTGCTTCATCAGACCGGCGAGTTGACCTTTCATCATGGGGTACGACCTTTCGTGTTCGTTGGAGCGACCATGCGCTCCGGGAGGGATTCAGAGGGGCTTGACCGAGCCCGGCAGGATGCGGGCCGTCTGGAACTGGGCGAGCAGCGCGCGCACGGTGGCGTCGGACTGGATCTCGTCGATCGCGGCGCGCTGGCGGCGGTCGGCCTCGGCGGCGTCGCGCTTGAGCGGGGTGTCCTGCGGCTCGCCGATCTCGACGGACAGCTGCAGGGCCGTGCCGGTCAGCTCGCGCAGGATCGCGCCCAGCTTGTCGGCCAGCGCCGGGTTGCGCAGCGTCTCGAGCGCGACGCGCAGGCGCCAGGTGGGCGCGTCGCCGGCAGGATCGCAGTGGACCAGCTCGGACTGCATCGCCAGCGCACGCACCATCGCGACCAGCTTGCCGGCCGCGGCGCACTGGTTGATCAGGTCGTACCAGCGCGTGCCCAGCTCGGTGCGCTCGAACGGCGGCAACGCGGGCGGCGGCGCGAAGGACTGCGGCACGGGCGCGGCGACGCCGGGCTCGTCGTCGTATTCGGGCTCGAGCTCGTCCAAGCTGGGACGCGCGCGCTGCACGGGCGGCGGCGCGTTGCCGCCGCGGCCGCGCGTGGGCGCGGGCAGGTCGTCCAGCAGTTCGTCGGGCTCTTCGTCGACCCAGGGCGGACCGTCGTCCTCGGCCATGGCGGCCGTCGCGACCGCGCGCGCCAGCGGCGTGCGCAGCAGCGGCGCCGCAGGCGCCTGCGCCGGGACGGGCGCCTGCACGGGCAGCGGCGTCGGCACGGGGCGTTGCGCGGCGACGGGCGCCGGCGCCGCGGCAGCCGGCGTCGATGCCACGGGCGCCTGTGCCGGCGTAGATGCGGCGCGCGGCGCGACCACCGGGCTCGCCACGGACAGGCCGCCCGCAGCCCGCGCCCCGCCCTCGGGCTGACGCGCGGCCGGCGGCGCGGCCCTGCCGCCGCCCGAGCCGCCGCCATCGGACGGGAAGGCCATGAAGCGCAGCAGCACCATCACCAGGCCGGCGTATTCGTCGGGCGCCAGGCTCAGCTCGGCGCGGCCGTGGACGGCGATGCTGTAGAGCAGCTGCGTCTCGTCGGGCGCCATCGCCGCGGCGAGCGTGCGCGCGGCCTCGGTGTCGGAGTCGCTGGCGTCCAGCGAGCCGGGCAGCGCCTGTTCGACGGCCATCTGCTGCAGCAGGCGCGCCACTTCCTCCAGCGTGCCCGCGGCCGACAGCCCGAGTCCGCGCAACGCGTTGACCTCGGCCAGCATCGCGCCGGCATCGCGCCGCGCCAGCGATTCGACGATGCGGTTGGCGTGGCTGCGGTCGACCGTGCCCAGCATCGCGCGCACGGCCGATTCCTCGAGCGTGCCCGCGCCGTACGCGATGGCCTGGTCGGTCAGCGACAGCGCGTCGCGCATCGAGCCGCGCGCGCCGCGCGACAGCAGGCGCAGCGAGCCGGCGTCGAAGGGAATGTTCTCGGCGCCGAGCACGCGCTCCAGGTGCGCCGCGACCGTCTCCGGCGCCATCGGGCGCAGGTTGAACTGCAGGCAGCGGCTGAGCACCGTCGGCAGCATCTTCTCGGGGTCGGTCGTCGCCAGCACGAACTTCAGGTACTCGGGCGGCTCCTCCAGCGTCTTGAGCAGCGCGTTGAAGGCGTCCTTGGTGAGCTGGTGCGCCTCGTCGATCATGAAGACCTTGTAGCGGCCCACGCTCGGCTTGTAGGCGGCGCGCTCGATCAGGTCGCGGATCTCGTCGATGGAGCGGTTGGAGGCGGCGTCGAGCTCGATGTAGTCGATGAAGCGGTCGCCGTCGATCTCGGTGCAGGCGGTGCACACGCCGCACGGATGCGCGGTGATGCCGCCCTGCCCGTCCGGGCCGGTGCAGTTCAGGCTCTTGGCCAGGATGCGCGACACCGTCGTCTTGCCGATGCCCCGCGTGCCGGTGAACAGGTAGGCATGGTGGATCCGGCCCTGCTCGAGCGCATGCGTGAGCGCGCGCACGACGTGATCCTGCCCCACCATCTGCTCGAAGGTGCGCGGGCGGTACTTGCGTGCGAGGACGACGTAGCTCATCGGATCGATTCTAGCGGCCGCACATACGGTATCTTGTCTGCCGACGCTGCGATAATCTGGAGATGAGTTCGCATTCCTCCTCCAACCCCGACACGCTCAGCTACGAGCAGGCCGGCGTCAACTACGACCTGATCGACCCGCTGAAGGTCGCCGCCCAGCGCGCCGCCGCCGCCACCGCCACGCACCTGTCGGGCCATGGCTTCACCGAGGTCGCCGCGTCGCGCGGCGAATCGGCCTACGTCGTCGACGTCGGCCCGTTCTACATCGCGAGCATCGTCGAGTGCCTCGGCTCCAAGGCGCTGGTCGCCGACGAGATGGCCGAACTCACCGGCCAGAGCTACTACGCCGGCATCGCGCAGGACACGATCGCGATGTCGATCAACGACCTGATCACCGTCGGCGCCACGCCGCTGGTCGTGCAGGCCTACTGGGCCGCCGGCGGCAGCGACTGGTTCGGCGACAAGCTGCGCGCCAAGGCGCTGGTCGACGGCTGGAAGGCCGCGTGCGACACCTGCGGCGTCGCCTGGGGCGGCGGCGAGACGCCGGCGCTGGCGGGCATCGTCGAGGGCGGGCGCATCGACCTCGCGTCGTCGTGCACCGGCATCGTCAACCCGAAGTCGCGCCTGTCGGTCGGCGACCACCTGCAGGCCGGCGACGCCATCGTGCTGCTGAGCTCCAGCGGCATCCACGCCAACGGCCTGAGCCTGGCGCGCAAGCTCGTCGAGCGCCTGCCCAACGGCTACATGACGCCCGTGGCGCCCGGCCTGAGCTACGGCGAGGCCCTGCTCGCGCCGACGACGCTGTACTCGCCCGTCACCGAGGCGCTGGCCGCCGCCGGCCTGACCGTGCACTACAGCGCCAACGTCACCGGCCACGGCTGGCGCAAGCTGCTGCGCCATCCGAAGCCGTTCACGTACCGCATCCACACCGTGCCGCCGGTGCCGCCGGTGCTGAAGTTCATCCAGCAGCACGCCAAGCACGACGACCGCGAGGCCTACAGCACGCTCAACATGGGCGCCGGCTTCGCGCTGTTCATGCCCGCCGCGCAGGCCGCGCAGGCCTGCCAGATCGCCGAGGACCTCGGCATCGGCGCCTGCATCGCCGGCACGGTCGAGGACGGCCCCAAGCAACTGCTCATCGAGCCGCTGAACATCCGTTTCGGCGACGACGACCTGCAGTTGCGCTGACCCCTCGCCTTCCCGACGATTCGCCCCGTGCCCGCGTGCCATCGTGCATGCGATCCACGGGGCGATTTACCTGGCGCGAGCGAAGCGGACGCGAGGGTCGGATACAATCGTCCATGACGGGCCTCCTCGCATGGAAGCACGGCCAACCGGGTCAGGTCGGGAACGAAGCAGCCCTAACTGTTGTGACCAGTGCCGGGGTCAGGCTCGTCACCCGATTCGACCCGTGAAAGACCGCCCGCGTGGCGGTCTTTTCGTTTCCGCGTCGCGCTGGCCGAAGGTCAGGCCGCGTCGTCCGCGCGCAGCCACTTCTCCAGCCGCACCCCGTCCAGCGTGCCGCTGTACATCCGCGCGACGATCTCGCCCTCGTGGTACCCGCGCTCGTTGTAGAAGCTGCGTGCCGCCTCGTTGTCCATGCGCGCCTCCACGCGGATGCGCGACGCGCCCGCGGCGCGCGCGGCGTCCTCCAGCCATTGCAGCAGCGCGCTGCCGATCCCCTGGCGCTGTCGCGAGCGCTGCACGGCGAACAGCAGCAGGTGCGCGTCGGCATCGGCGTAGTACATGAGGCCGAAGGCCGCCACCGCGCCCGGCGGGCCGGCGACGATGACGTTGGTGTCCGGATCGGCGATGGCGCGGCGCACGCGCGGCTCGCGCCAGGTCCACGGCAGGCCGTGCTCGATCTCGGCGCGCGACAACGAAGCGATCGCGCCGGCGTCGGCGGGCGTGGCGAGGCGGATGGCGAGGTTGGAGATCACGCGGGCACTTCAGGCTGCGCATCCAGCCTAGCCGAAGCGGCCCTGCGCGTCCCGCGGGTCGCGAGCAGCCCGGGTTCCCGTCGGGCAATTCCCCGCATCCGCCCGCGATGCCCGCGCGGCGACTATGCTCCGCGCCCATCCCCATCCGCTGCGGAGCCGCTCCTGAATCCCATCGTCCACCCCGACGGCCTGCCGCTGCCGCAGCGGCGCTGGGCCATGCTCGCGATCGCCGTCGCGGTGACGATGGCCGTGCTCGATTCGGCGGTCGCCAACATCGCCCTGCCCACGATCGCGCGCCAGCTGGGCGTGGCGCCGGCGGAGTCGGTGTGGGTCGTCAACGCCTACCAGCTCGCGATCGTGGTGCTGCTGCTGCCGCTGGCCGCGCTCGGCGAGCGCATCGGCTACCGGCGCGTCTACATCGTCGGGCTGGCGCTGTTCACGCTCGGGTCGCTGGCGTGCGCGCTGTCGGGGTCGCTCGCCGCGCTGATCGCCGCGCGCATCGCGCAGGGGCTGGGCGCGGCCGGCATCATGGCCGTCAACGGCGCGCTGGTGCGCTTCACCTACCCGCAGAAGTCGCTCGGGCACGGCGTCGGCCTGAACGCGCTGGTGGTGTCGGTGGGCAACGCGATCGGGCCGACGGTGGCGTCGGGCATCCTGGCGATCGGGCCGTGGCAGTGGCTGTTCGCGGTCAACGTGCCGATCGGCCTGGTCAACATCGTGTTCGCGTCGCGCGTGCTGCCGTGGTCGACGCTGTCGGACAAGGCGCTGGACTGGCTCAGCGCCGCGCTCAGCGCGCTCGCGTTCGGGCTGTTCTTCGTCGGCGCGGACACCCTCACCCACGGCGCGCCCGGCCCGCTCGTGTCGCTCGGCGCGCTCGAGGTGGCCGGCGGCGTGCTGGCCGGCGTGATCCTGTTCCTGCGCGAGCGCCACGAGGCGCGTCCGCTGATCCCGATCGACCTGCTGCGCATCCCCGTGTTCGGGCTGTCGACGCTGACGTCCATCTGCTCGTTCGCGGCCTACACGCTGGCCTTCATCGCGCTGCCGTTCTGGTTCCAGGCCGCGCTGCACCGCGACCAGGTGCAGACCGGCCTGCTGATGACGCCGTGGCCCGTGGGCGTCGGCCTGGTCGCGCCGCTGGCCGGGCGGCTGGCCGACCGCGTCCCCGCGGCGATCCTCGGCACCGCGGGCCTGCTGGCGCTCGCGGTCGGGCTGTGGCTGATGGCGCAGCTGACGGCCGACGCGTCGACGGCGGACATCCTCTGGCGCACGGCCTTGTGCGGCCTGGGCTTCGGCTTCTTCCAGGCGCCCAACAACCGCACGCTGCTGGGCAGCGCGCCGCGCGAGCGCGCGGGCGCCGCCGGCGGCATGCTGGCGACGGCGCGGCTGGCGGGCATGACGGTGGGCGCGTCGCTCACCGCGTTCGTGTTCCACGCGGTGGCCAACGACGCCGAGCACCTGTGCCTGCTGCTCGGCACGGGCATCGCGCTGGCGGGCGCGGCGGTGAGCGTGTCGCGCCTGCGTCGGCGCGGCAAGACGGCGACGTCGGCCTGACCGGGCGCTCAGGGCGCCTGCCTGCCCTCGGTCGCCGCCGGCGCGGACGCGCCGCCGCCGCCCGACGACAGGAAGCGCTCCGCCTTCGCCTGCGCG
>DASQCX010000269.1:0-2657 GCA_035634455.1 Burkholderiaceae bacterium | reverse complement strand
GGCGAACTCGCCGCGGCGGAACACGTCCCAGCCCTGGAACAGCTCGTTCTGCGCCGTCTTGGACGCCTCGATCTGCGCGCGGAAGAACGTCTCGGCCCAGGCCTGCGGCACGCCCAGCTCCTCCGCGCGCCTGCCCAGCGCGGCGATGACCTGGGCCTCGCGCGGCAGGTCCTCGACCGGCAGGTGGTGGTTCCACTTGAACTGCGCGACGTCGGTCGCCAGCAGCAGGCGAGCGTCGATCAGCGCGCGCAGCGACTCGACGCCCCACGGGTACGCCATCCACTGCTCGTCCAGACGCGCGAAGTCGCCGCTCTCGATCTCCTGGTGCAGCCACTGGTCGACGTAGGCCTTGAGCACGACGTCGCGCGGCAGCAGGATCGCCTTCTCGGAGAAGTCGAACGGCGCCTCCGGGTGGATCGCGCACAGCTTGGGATGCAGGCGCTGCTGCAGCCGCGCCTCGATCGCGTCGGTGATCATCACGTCGGCCGCGCCGGCGGCGATGCGGTCGAAGATCGCGACGTTGTCGGGGAACACGGTCAGCGTCGCGTGCGGCGCGTTCGCGCGCGCGAAGCGCTCGTTGGTGCCGCCGGGGTTGACGATCAGGCGCACCTCGGGGCGGTCGATGTCGGCCAGCGTCTGGTACTTGCGGACGTCGTCGCAACGGGCGATCGGCGTCTTGCCGTCGCGCAGCGTCGGGATCGAGAAGAACGCCTTCTTCTGGCGCTCCAGCGAGACGGAGATGCCGCCCATCGCGAGGTCGAAGCGGTCGTCGGCGAGGTCGCCCATCAGGGCGGACCAGGTGGTCGGCACGACCTGCAGCTTCACGCCCAGCGACTTCGCCAGGCCTTCCGCGAGCGCGATGTCCAGCCCGATGTAGCGGTCGCTGCCGGCCACGCGGTAGCTGAAGGGCTTGTAGTCGCCGGTGCTGCCCACGCGCAGGGTGCCGCGCGCCAGGATCTCGTCGAGCCGGCTAGCCGCGGCCGGCTTCGCGGGCGGGGCCTCGGCCGCGCAGGCCGGCTTCGGGGCGCCCGCGGCGGCGGCGGCGAAGGCGAGCGCGGCAATCCAGGTGGACAGGCGGGACATGGCGGACACGGGAGACTCCGGGGTGGCGACGACGGTTCGGGAGTCTAGGCAATCGAGACCGCCGCGCGGCCCCGGCTCGACCAAGGGGACGCGAATGTCTCCCCGGGACAAGTCAATGGCCGGGTGAGATATGAAACATAAAAACTATCGCAACTCTAACAACAATTAATTGGCGCAATTTCCTGGCAGCGAAGACAGTCAGGACCTGACCAAAGGAGACCCGCATGTCCGACCAAGCGAAGTGCCCGTTCTCGGGCGAAGCCCGCCAGCAAGCCGCGGCGAACGCCCCGCGCAACACCGACTGGTGGCCGAACCGGCTCGACCTCGACATCCTGCACCAGCAGTCCGCCAAGTCCGATCCGATGGACGCCGGCTTCGACTACGCCGAGGCCTTCGGGCAGCTCGACCTCGACGCGGTCGTGAAGGACCTGCGCGCGCTGATGACCGACTCGCAGGACTGGTGGCCCGCCGACTACGGCCACTACGGCCCGCTGTTCATCCGCATGGCCTGGCACGCGGCCGGCACCTACCGCATCACCGACGGCCGCGGCGGCGCCGGCACCGGCGCGCAGCGCTTCGCGCCGCTCAACAGCTGGCCGGACAACGGCAACCTGGACAAGGCGCGGCGCCTGCTGTGGCCGATCAAGCAGAAGTACGGCCGCAACCTGTCGTGGGCCGACCTGATCGTGCTGACCGGCAACGTCGCGCTGGAGTCCATGGGCTTCAAGACCTTCGGCTTCGGCGGCGGCCGGCCCGACATCTGGGAGCCGCACCAGGAAGTCTGGTGGGGCCCCGAGAAGACCTGGCTGGGCGACGAGCGCTACGGCGCGAACCGCACGCTCGAGCAGCCGCTGGCGGCGGTGCAGATGGGCCTGATCTACGTCAACCCGGAAGGGCCGAACGGCAATCCCGATCCGATGAAGTCGGGCTTCGACATCCGCGAGACCTTCGCCCGCATGGCGATGGACGACGAGGAGACCGTCGCGCTGGTGGCCGGCGGCCACACCTTCGGCAAGGCGCACGGCGCGGGCCCGGCCTCCAACGTGGGCGCCGAGCCCGAGGGTGCCGGCATCGAGCTGCAGGGCCTGGGCTGGGCCAGCAGCTTCGGCTCGGGCCGCGGCGGCGACGCCATCACCAGCGGCATCGAGGGCGCCTGGACGCCGACGCCCACGACCTGGGACATGAGCTTCTTCGAGACGCTGTTCGGCCACGAATGGGAACTCACCAAGAGCCCGGCCGGCGCGCACCAGTGGAAGCCGGTGGGCGATACCGGAGCGGGTACCGTACCCGACGCGCACGACAAGAACAAGCGCCACGCGCCGATGATGACCACCGCCGACATGGCGCTGCGCATCGACCCGGCCTACGAGAAGATCTCGCGCCGCTTCATGGCCGACCCGGCGGCATTCGCCGACGCGTTCGCCCGCGCGTGGTTCAAGCTGACGCACCGCGACATGGGCCCGCGCGCCCGCTACCTCGGCCCCGAAGTGCCCGCCGAGGAACTCATCTGGCAAGACCCCATCCCCGCCGTCGATCACGATCTCATCAATGACAATGACGTCGCCGCTCTCAAG
>DASQCX010000268.1:0-1896 GCA_035634455.1 Burkholderiaceae bacterium | reverse complement strand
GCACACGCGCATCGTGTTGGGCGCGCCGGCCATGCCCATGCCGTGGCCCGCCATCGCCTTCTCCATCGCGGCGCGCTGCTCGGGCGACATCTGCGCCATGCGCTGCTTCATCTGCTCCATCGCCGCGTTCATCTGGGCGTTGTCGCTCTTGGTCGTGACCGTTTCCTCCCACAGGCCCGGCCGCAGGTGCGCCGACTGGGCCAGGGCCGCGGCGGCGGGCAGCGCGACGGCGCAGGCGACGAGAAGTTGACGAGCATGCATGGGGACTCCCTCCGGGCCGTGGGGTGACGAGTGGCGCGGATTCTGCGCCGCGCCCGCGCCGGCCGCCACCCCCGGTTCGGGGGACGGCCGGCGCGGCCCGGCATGCCGTGCCGCCGTCATGCGTTTCATCCACAATGAACGCATGATCGAACCGCTGCTCGTCCCCCGCGAATCCTTCGACGATCCCGACGCCGCCGTGGCCCGCGTGCGCGAGATCTACCAGGCCGGCGTCGACCACCTGCGCCGGCACCTGCACGAGTTCGTCGCCGGCAAGGTGCCCGCGGCGCACGTGCGTGCCTGCTACCCGAGCGTGCGCGTGCACACGGACACGGTGGCGCGCGCGGACTCGGTGTCGAGCTACGGCTTCGTCGCCGGCCCCGGCAGCTTCGAGACCACGCTGACGCGCCCCGAGCTGTTCGCCGAGTACTACCGCGAGCAGTTCCGCCTGCTGCACCAGCACCACGGCGTGAAGGTCGAGGTGGGCGTCAGCCGCGAGCCGATGCCGCTGCACTTCAGCTTCGCCGAGCACGACCACGTCGAGGGCACGCTGACCGCCGCGCAGCGCCTGCAGCTGCGCGACCTGTTCGACCTGCCCAACCTCGCCGCGATGGACGACGGCATCGCCAACGGCACGCACGAGCCGGGCCCCAACGAGCCGCTGCCGCTGGCGCTGTTCACGGCGCCGCGCGTCGACTACTCGCTGCACCGCCTGCGCCACTACACCGGCACCGCGCCCGACCACTTCCAGAACTTCGTGCTGTTCACGAACTACCAGTTCTACATCGACGAGTTCATCGCGCTCGGCCACCGCGAGATGGCGCGCGCGGACTCGGTGTACGACGCCTTCGTCGAGCCCGGCAACGTCGTGACGATGCGCACCGGCCTGCCCGCGCCCGCGGGCCCCGCCGGCCACGCGCCGCCGCGCCTGCCGCAGATGCCGGCCTACCACCTGCGCCGCCCGGACAACAGCGGCATCACGATGGTCAACATCGGCGTCGGCCCGTCGAACGCGAAGAACATCAGCGACCACATCGCGGTGCTGCGCCCGCACGCCTGGATCATGCTGGGCCACTGCGCCGGCCTGCGCACCACGCAGCAGCTCGGCGACTACGTGCTGGCGCACGGCTACGTCCGCGAGGACCACGTGCTCGACGAGGAGCTGCCGCTGTGGGTGCCGATCCCGCCGCTGGCCGAGGTGCAGGTCGCGCTCGAGCAGGCGGTGGCCGACATCACGCAGCTGCAAGGCCTGAACCTCAAGCGCGTGATGCGCACGGGCACCGTCGCGTCCACCGACAACCGCAACTGGGAGCTGCTGCCGCACCCGGGCCCGGAGCGCCGCTTCAGCCAGAGTCGCGCGATCGCGCTCGACATGGAGTCGGCCACCATCGCCGCCAACGGCTTCCGCTTCCGCGTGCCCTACGGCACCTTGCTGTGCGTGTCCGACAAGCCGCTGCACGGCGAGATCAAGCTCGCCGGCATGGCGGGCGAGTTCTACCGCCAGCGGGTCGGACAGCATCTTGAGATCGGTTTGAAAGCGCTGGAAAAACTCAAAGGCCAGGAGTGGGAACGCCTGCATTCACGCAAACTCCGTAGCTTCGCCGAGGTCGCATTTCAGTAACATTTCTCGAGCGTGGC
>DASQCX010000267.1:0-3443 GCA_035634455.1 Burkholderiaceae bacterium | reverse complement strand
CGAGGATGCGTCGCTGCAGGGCAAGGTCGTCGTCCGGTTCGTCATCGCGCCCGACGGCAGCATCACGTCCTGTTCGCTCGTCTCCAGCGAGCTGAAGAACCCCGAGCTCGAACAGAAGCTGCTGGCCCGCTTCCGCTCGCTGCAGTTCGCGGCGGAAGACGTCGCGCCGCTGGAGACGACGTACCCGATCGACTTTCTGCCGTCCTGAGCGGGCGTCGCGAGACGCACGAACGACGCCGGCCTCAGCGAGATTCGCGGAGGCCGGCGTTTTTCTTCGGGCGACGGGACGCCGCTTGAACCGACGAGGGCTCGCACCACCTGATTTGCAGTCAGGCGCCGTCGACCGCTCGGCCACGTCGAGATGAAAAGATTCCGGTGACGGGTTCCGGAGCCGCCCAATCGTTGCGGCCGGTTTGCGTCGCGCGGCGTGAGCGCCTGCGCGACTTCGGGTCGATCGCTTCCACTTCGGCTGTGCCCCCACGCGAGCCCTCCCGTCGGAGGTGGCGTCTCGCTGCACGACTGCGGGTTTCCCGCCGCGCACATCCCGCGTCGCGTACGCCAGGCGTCGATGCGACGTCGGAGTGCAGGGGCACACCCGAAGTGGAAGAAAAAACAAAAAGGCCCGGATCCTTCGCGGAGTCCGGGCCTCTGGAATTCAGAGAGCGGCAGGCGCGTCGATCAGACGCGGCGGCCTCCCGGCGGGGAGCGATCCTCGGACTCGCGATGCTCGTACGACTGCCCTTCCGGCACGCCGCGCATGGCCAGCGAGACGGCGCACGCGAACGCACCCGAGCCGGCGAGGGCTTGGGCGTTGCGAAGGGCGATCCGGCTGTTCACGATGATGTCCTGATGTCGGTTCCGTTTCGAGGGTCGCGTCGAGCAAGGAGCTCGGGCGATCGCCTCGTGCAAAGAATCGTCGCCTTTTCAAGCGACAGGTCGTAGTGTAAATAGTCTTTACTGATTGCGCAAGGGGTCGGCGAAGGTTTGTTGCACGACGTCCACGTTCTCCGCGCCGGCTGGCGCCGCGCATCGCCCCGCGGGATCGCGCCAATCACAAGCAAAATCGATGAGCTCAAAGAAAAGTTTCTTGCTTGCGCGAGCCGGGACCCGTTTCCAGAATCCGCCTCATCGCCCGGCAGGCGCCGCGCCCCGGGGTCGATCGACAATCCTTCCGGCTCGTTTCCTGGAGTCCGCCATGGCACCTGACGTCTCACTCTGGCCGCTGATCGGCGTGGCCGTGATCATCGCGGGCTTCGTCCTGCGGTTCAATCCGATGATCGTCGTCATCGGTGCGGCCATCGCGACCGCGTGCGCGGCAGGCTTCGGCCCCGTCGCCACGCTGACCGCGATCGGCAGCGGCTTCCTCAAGACACGCAACCTCACCCTCGCGATCATCCTGCCGCTGGCGACGATCGGCCTGATCGAGCGTCATGGCCTGCGCCAGCACGCGCAGGCCTGGATCCAGCGCTTTCGCCGCGCGACCGCGGGCCAGTTGCTGGTCGTCTACCTGGCGGTGCGCGAGCTGGCGGCCGCGCTCGGCGGCCACGTGCAGATGGTGCGCCCGCTGATCGCCCCGATGGCCGAGGGCGCGGCCGAGGCCCGCCACGGATCGCTGCCCGACAAGGTGCGCTGGCGGCTGCGCGCGATGGCCGCGTCGGCGGACAACGTCGGCCTGTTCTTCGGCGAGGACATCTTCGTCGCGTTCGGCGCGGTGGTGCTGATCACCACCTTCCTGCACGAGGCCGGCATCGACGTCGAGCCGCTGCACGTCGCGCTGTGGGGCATCCCGACGGCCGCCGTCGCGTTCGTCGTGCACGCGTGGCGACTGCACCGCATCGACGCGGCACTCGCCCGCGAGCTGGGCGGGAAGGCCTCCGCCGACGACGCCACCGTCGCCACGAAGGAGGCCGCGGCATGAACAACGCCATCTTCTCGCTGGCCCATCTGTACGTCCTCGCCGGACTCGTGCTGGCCTTCGTGGCCGTCACGACCGCGCTGGACCGCAACCACCCGCGCCGCTTCGGCAGCGCGTTCTTCTGGGGCTTCTACGCGCTCGTGTTCCTCGCCGGCGACCTGCTGCCGCCGGCGTGGATCGGCGCCGGCGTCGTCGCGATGGCCGTGATCGCCGGCCTGCGCCGCGTCGCGCCGGGCCCGCACGAGACGCCGGCCCTGGCCGATTACGTGGCGCGCGCGCAGCGCCTGGGCAACAAGCTGTTCCTGCCCGCGCTGGCGATCCCCGGCGTGGCCGTCGTCGCGACGCTGCTGGCCAAGCAAGCGAACTTCGGCGGCGTCGGCCTGCTCGACAAGGGCAACCCGACGCTCGCCGCCGTGGGCATGGCCAGCGTCGTCGCGCTGGCGCTGGCCTGCTGGCTCGCGCGCGAGACGCCCGCGCAAGGCCTGCGCGAGGCGCGCCGCCTGGTCGACGCGATGGGCTGGGCGCTGGTGCTGCCGCAGATGCTGGCGATGCTGGGCCTGGTGTTCTCGGACGCCGGCGTCGGCAAGGCCGTGGCGTGGGTGACGACGCACTACATCGCGATGGACGTTCGCTTCGTCGCCGTCGCGGTGTACGTGCTCGGCATGGCGCTGTTCACCGTCATCATGGGCAACGGCTTCGCGGCATTCCCGGTGATGACCGGCGGCGTCGGCGTGCCGGTGCTGGTCGGCATGTTCCACGCGAACCCGGCCTCGATGGCGGCGATCGGCATGTTCTCGGGCTACTGCGGAACGCTGATGACGCCGATGGCCGCCAACTTCAACATCGTGCCCGCGGCCTTGCTGGAGCTGCCCGACAAGAACGCCGTGATCCGCGCACAATGGCCCACGGCCGTCAGCATCCTGGCGGTCAACGTCTTCCTGCTGTACTTCCTGCTGCCGCGCCCATGACCACTCGCCCGCCCGCCGTCCTGCTGACCGGCTTCGAGCCCTTCGGCGGGGAGTCCGTCAACCCGTCGTGGGAGATCGCCCGCGCGCTGGACGGCTGGCGCTGCGAGGGGCACGTGGTGCGCAGCGTGCAGCTGTCCTGCGTCTTCGGCCAGGCCTTGCGCGAGCTCGACGCAGCGCTGGAGCAACATGCGCCGGCGCTGGTCGTGTGCCTCGGCCAGGCCGGCGGGCGGCCGGAGATCTCGATCGAGCGCGTGGCGATCAACGTGGACGACGCGCGCATCCCCGACAACCGCGGCCACCAGCCGGTCGACGACGCCGTCGTGGCCGGCGGCCCGGCCGCGTACTTCTCGACGCTGCCGATCAAGGCGCTCGCGCACGACCTGCGCGCGGCCGGCGTCGCGGCGTCGGTGTCGAACACCGCGGGCACCTTCGTCTGCAACCACGTCTTCTACGCGCTGATGCACCGCCTGGCCACGGTGCCCGCCCTCGCGCGCGCGCGCGGCGGCTTCGTGCACGTGCCGTACACGCCCGAGCAGGCCGCCGGGCGCGAGGTGCCGGCC
>DASQCX010000266.1:0-2359 GCA_035634455.1 Burkholderiaceae bacterium | reverse complement strand
CACCGGCCTGGTGCGCCACCTGAACGCCGCGGTCGTCGTGAACCAGAAGGTCAACACCGACGCCAAGGGCAAGACGACCAGCACGCCGCTGTCGCAGGACGAGATGGACAAGCTCACCGCGCTGGTGCAGGAAGCCATCGGCTACGACCAGACGCGCGGCGACTCCGTCAAGGTGATCAACGCGCCGTTCAAGGCCGAGGCCGCGATGAAGGCCGAGGAGTTGCCGCTGTGGAAGCAGCAGTGGCTGCTGGACCTGCTGCGCGCCGGCGCCGTGCCCGCGGGCCTGACGCTGGTGGCGCTGGCCGTGCTGTTCGGCCTCGTGCGCCCCGCCGTGATGGCCGCGCTCGCGCCGCCGCAGGCCGAGACCAAGGAAGACGCCTTGAACGCGGTCGTCGACGACGCCCACGAGCTGCCGATGGAGGCGCTGCCCGACCTGCTGGAGGCGCCGCAGATGGCGCGCAAGCTCGAGAGCGCGCGCCAGCTCGCCAAGGACAACCCGACCGTCGTCGCCAACATCGTGCGCGACTGGGTCAACGGCGAATCCGCCGCCTGACGCCGCGACCCGGACGAGACCGCCATGCCCCTGCCCAAAGCCGTCAAGGAAGACCAGAGCATCGAGGACGCCGCGATCCTGCTGATGTCGCTCGGCGAGGAGGAGGCCGCGTCGGTCTTCAAGCACCTCGCGCCCAAGGAAGTGCAGAAGCTGGGCGAGACGATCGCCCGCATGAAGTCGATCACGCGCGAGCGCATGGACGGCGTGCTCGACCGCTTCGGCGCGATCGCGCAGTCGCAGCACGTGCTGGTGCAGGACACCGACGAGTACGTCAAGGCCGTGCTGCGCAAGGCGCTCGGCGAGGACAAGGCCAACCTGCTGATCGACCGCATCCTGCAGGGCAGCGACGTCACCGGCATCGAGTCGCTGAAGTGGATGGACGCCAGCTCGGTGGCCGAGCTGCTGCGCAACGAGCATCCGCAGATCGTCGCCGCGATCCTGGTGCACCTGGACTTCGAGCAGTCCTCGGGCGTGCTGAAGTCGTTCAGCGAGCGCCAGCGCAACGAGGTGCTGATCCGCATCGCCACGCTGGACGGCATCCAGCCGTCGGCGCTCAAGGACCTCAACGAGGTGATGAGCAAGGTGCTGGCCGGCGGCGAGAAGCTGAAGAAGGCGTCGCTGGGCGGCGTCAAGACCGCGGCCGAGATCATCAACCTGATGGGCTCGTCGGTGGAGACCTCGGCGCTCGACTACATCCGCGAGGCGGACAACGAGCTGGCCCAGAAGATCATGGACAACATGTTCACGTTCGACGACCTGAACAAGCTCGACGACAAGGGCTTCCAGTCGCTGCTCAAGGAAGTGCAGAGCGAGTCGCTGGTCATCGCGCTCAAGGGCGCGACGCCCGAGCTGCGCGAGAAGGTGTTCCGCAACATGTCCACGCGCGCCGCCGAGACGCTGCGCGAGGACCTCGATTCGCGCGGCCCGGTGCGGGTGTCGGAAGTCGAGTCGGAGCAGAAGGAGATGCTCAAGATCGTCCGCCGCCTGGTCGACGAAGGCCAGATCGTGCTGGCCAGCGGAGGCGCGGATGACTTCCTCTAAGTCCTCGTTCCACGCTCGCGCGGCCGAGGACTTCGACAAGCCGGCGCCGCTGCCGCCGCGCGGCGCGCCGCAGTCGCGCTTCATCCCGCGCGAGGAGCTCGAGGGTTTCGCCGCCTGGCGCCCGGGCTCGTTCGGCGGCCCCGGCGCGCCGTCGCCGCACCCGGCCGACCGCCCCGAGAACAAGGTGCACGCCGCGCCGCCGCCGCCCCCGCCGCCGCCGACCGAGGCCGAGTGGCTGGCCGAGGTACGGCATGCGCGCGAGGCCGGGTACCAGGACGGGTATCGCGACGGCCAGGTCGCGCTGGAGGCGTTCAAGGAAACCTTCGCGCGCCAGATGGCCGCGCAGTTCGGCAACCTGCTGGCCAGCCTCGACGAGCAGTGGAACGGCCTCGAGGAGCAGATGGCGCTGGCCGTCACGCGCACCGCGGTGCAGCTGGCGCGCCAGGTCGTGCGCCACGAGCTGGACACGCGGCCCGAGATCGTCGCCCGCGTCGCGCAGGAAGCCGTCAACGCGATCGTGCTGTCGGCGCGCCACCTGCGAGTGCGCGTGCACCCGGCCGACCAGCAGCACGTGATGGCCGGCGCCGGCGATGCGCTCAAGGCGCGCGACGCCCGGATCGTCGCCGACCCGGCCATCGAGCCCGGCGGCTGCGTCGTCGAGTCCGACCTCGGCCAGGTCGACGCCCGCATCGGCACCCGCTGGGCCGCCGCGGCCGCCGTGTTCGGCCGCGAGGACACCTGGGACGCGCCCGAGATCATCGTCGG
>DASQCX010000265.1:0-5614 GCA_035634455.1 Burkholderiaceae bacterium | reverse complement strand
GTTCTTCGACGCGCCGGTGGGCTTCATCTTCACGATCGACCGCATCCTGGCGCAGGGCAGCTGGCTGGACTACGGCATGTTCCTGGAGAACATCATGGTCGCCGCGCGCGGCCGCGGGCTCGACACCTGCCCGCAGGCCGCGTTCACGCAGTTCCACCGCGTGATCAAGCGCGAGCTGGGGCTGGGCGACCACGAGATGGTGGTGTGCGGCATGGCGCTGGGCGTCGCCGACCCCGGCGCCGTCGCCAACCGGCTGACCACGGCGCGCGCCGCCGTCGACGAATTCACCAGGTTCCACGCATGACCCGTCCCGCCGTCTTCATCGCCCGCCAGGTCTTCCCCGACATCGTCGACCGCCTGCGTCCGCACTTCAAGGTGCGCACCCGCGACGGCGACGCACCGCTGTCGCAGCCCGAGCTGATCGCGGCGCTGCAGGGTTGCGCCGGCGTGTTCATCACCGGCAGCGAGAAGATCGACGCCGTGCTGCTGGACGCCTGCCCGCAGTTGAAGGCGGTCTGCTCGATGGCCGTCGGCTACAACAACGTCGACGTGCCGGCCTGCACGGCGCGCGGCGTGGTCGTCACCAACGCGCCCGGCGTGCTCACCGAGACCACGGCCGACTTCGGCTTCGCGCTGATGATGGCCACCGCGCGCCGCATCTCCGAGAGCGAACGCTTCCTGCGGGAAGGGCAGTGGCGGCACTGGGGCGTGGACATGTTCGCCGGCGGCGACGTCCACGGCGCGACGCTGGGCATCCTCGGCATGGGCCGCATCGGCCAGGCGATCGCCAAGCGCGGCCATGGCGGCTTCGACATGAAGGTGGCATACCACAACCGCAGCCATCTCGCGCCCGACGTCGAGGCGTCGCTGGGCGCGACGTGGATGTCGCTGCCCGACCTGCTGCGCACGGCCGACCACCTCGTCGTCGTCACGCCGTACACGCCGGAGACGCACCACCTGGTCGGCGCCGCGCAGCTCGCGCTGATGAAGCCGACCGCCACGCTGACCAACATCGCGCGCGGCGGCGTGGTCGACGACGCCGCGCTGGCGCAGGCCCTGGCCGCCGGCACCATCGCCGCCGCGGGCCTGGACGTCTTCGAGGGCGAGCCCATCGTGAACCCGGCGCTGCTCGCGCTGCGCAACGTCGTGCTGACCCCGCACATCGCCAGCGCCAGCGTGCCGACGCGGCGCGCGATGGCGGACCTGGCGGTCGACAACCTGCTGGCGGCGCTCGGCGCCGGGCCGCAGGCCGGCAAGCCGCCGACGGCGCTCAACCCCGAAGCCCTGAAGCCCTGAAGCAGGGCGGCGAGACGCCATGAAAAGGGTCATCGCCGATCTCCGGGGACGACGGATTGATGCTCTCAAGCGCAGCGCAGCGCAGCGCAGCGCAGCGCAGGCACGCGAGGCCGGCGCCGCGATTTAGCATCAACCCGTCGTCCCCGCACATCGGCGATGAAGCATGAAAAAGGCCGCCCGCGGGCGGCCTTTCGCTTGGCGCGCGCGTGACGCGCGCGGGAAGCGGGGCGCTTACGGCGCCGACGCCGCGGAGGCCGGCATCGCGGCCGACGGCGTCGAGGCCGTCACGCCCTCCATCGACGGCAGCGGCGACGCGATCGGCGTGGGCTTGATCGCCGACGCCGCGTCGGAGGCCGCCGCCGCGACGGCGGCGACCGGCTCGCTCGTGGCCGAGGTGGCGGTGGCGATCGGCAGCAGCGGCACGATCAGCAGCGCGACGATGTTGATGATCTTGATCAGCGGGTTGACGGCCGGGCCGGCGGTGTCCTTGTACGGGTCGCCGACGGTGTCGCCGGTGACCGCGGCCTTGTGCGCCTCGCTGCCCTTGCCGCCGAAGTTGCCGTCCTCGATGTACTTCTTGGCGTTGTCCCAGGCGCCGCCGCCGGTGCACATCGAGATGGCGACGAACAGGCCCGTGACGATGGTGCCCATCAGCAGGCCGCCGAGCGCGGCCGGGCCGAGCAGCATGCCCACCAGCACCGGCACGATGACCGGCAGCAGCGACGGGATCACCATCTCCTTGATGGCGGCGGTGGTCAGCATGTCGACCGCCTTCCCGTACTCGGGCTTGCCGCTGCCGTCCATGATGCCCTTGATGTCGCGGAACTGGCGGCGCACTTCCTCGACCACCGAGCCCGCGGCGCGGCCGACGGCCTCCATGGCCATGGCGCCGAACAGGTAGGGGATCATGCCGCCGATGAACAGGCCGATGATGACGCGGAAGTCCGACAGGTCGAACGTGGCGTGCAGGCCGCGGCCTTCGAGGCCGTGCGTGTAGTCGGCGAACAGCACCAGGGCGGCCAGGCCGGCGGAGCCGATCGCGTAGCCCTTGGTGACCGCCTTGGTCGTGTTGCCGACGGCGTCCAGCGGGTCGGTGACGTCGCGCACGCTGTCGGGCAGCTCGGCCATCTCGGCGATGCCGCCGGCGTTGTCGGTGATCGGGCCGTAGGCGTCGAGTGCGACGACGATGCCGGCCATGCTCAGCATGGACGTCGCCGCCACCGCGATGCCGTACAGGCCCGCGAGGTTGTACGACACGAAGATCGCGACGCACACCAGCAGCACCGGGAAGGCAGTCGACTTCATCGACACGCCCAGGCCCGCGATGATGTTGGTGCCGTGGCCGGTGGTCGACGCCTTGGCCACGTGTTGCACCGGGCCGTACTGCGTGCCGGTGTAGTACTCGGTGATCCACACCAGCAGGCCGGTCAGGACCAGGCCGACGGCGCATGCGCCGAACAGGCGCATCTGCGTGCCGGCGCCGAGCGCGTCGTCGGCCATCACGGCCCGGGTGACGAACCAGAAGGCGATCAGCGACAGGCCGCCCGCCACCGCCAGGCCCTTGTAGAGCGCGGGCATCACGTTCTTCATGCCGGGCGAGGCCTTGACCGCGAAGCAGCCGATGATGGACGCGACGATCGAGACGCCGCCCAGCATCAGCGGATAGACGACGGCCGACGCCGCGTTGCCGGTCATCAGCAGCGCGCCCAGCGTCATCGTGGCGATCAGCGTGACGGCGTAGGTCTCGAACAGGTCGGCGGCCATGCCGGCGCAGTCGCCGACGTTGTCGCCCACGTTGTCGGCGATCACGGCCGGGTTGCGCGGGTCGTCCTCGGGGATGCCGGCCTCGACCTTGCCCACCAGGTCGGCGCCCACGTCGGCGCCCTTGGTGAAGATGCCGCCGCCCAGGCGCGCGAAGATCGAGATCAGCGACGAGCCGAACGCGAAGCCCAGCAGCGGCTTGAGCGTGGCCGCGTCGGCCGCGGTGCCGCCGCTGATGAACCAGTAGAACAGGCCGACGCCCAGCAGGCCCAGGCCCACCACCAGCATGCCGGTGATGGCGCCGCCCTTGAACGCGACGTCCAGCGCCGGCGCGATGCCGCCGGTGGCCGCCTGCGCGGTGCGCACGTTGGCGCGCACCGAGACGTTCATGCCGATGAAGCCGCAGGCGCCCGACAGCAGCGCGCCCAGCACGTAGCCGCCGGCCGTCTTGGCGCCGAGGAACAAGAAGATGATGATGGCCAGCACGACGCCGACGATCGCGATCGTGCGGTACTGACGCGAGAGATAGGCGGCCGCCCCTTGCTGGACGGCGGCGGCGATCTCCTGCATGCGGGCGTTGCCGGCGTCCTGCTTCAGGATCCAGGCGCGCTGGATGAACCCGTAGAGCACGGCCAGAACGCCGCAGGCGAGCGCGATTTCCAGCGCCAGAGTCGTTGACATCAAGAGTGGTCTCCTTCCCGTTGTGTGGATCGGATGCGCCTCACTGCGTGGTTCGGCTGTCGTCTCGGTCAATCTTGCAAGCAAGGTCGCCGGACGATCCTAGCGGCCGCTCACCTCGCTCCGACATGGTGTTTTCCTCCGTGGCGCGACTCTTGCTGGACCCGCCGTGCGCGGGACGGTTGTACCAGGATGGACGCGGCGACCCCGTAGAATCCGGGTATTCCCGCGACACTGCCTAAAAGTAGAGCATCATGAGCCTTCACCTCGTCTCCCCCGGCGCCAAGGCGCCCGAAGAATTCAACGTCATCATCGAGATCCCGATGAACGCGGATCCGATCAAGTACGAAGTGGACAAGGAGAGCGGCGCGCTGTTCGTCGACCGCTTCATGACCACGGCCATGCACTACCCGTGCAACTACGGCTACGTGCCCAAGACGCTGTCCGACGACGGCGACCCGGTCGACGTGCTGGTCATCACGCCGTTCCCGCTGACCCCGGGCGTGGTCGTCACCTGCCGCGCGCTGGGCGTGCTGATGATGGACGACGAGGCCGGCGGCGACGCCAAGCTGCTCGCCGTGCCGACCAACAAGATCCTGCCGATGTACTCGCACTGGACCAAGCCGGAGGACATCAACCAGATGCGCCTGAACGCGATCCAGCACTTCTTCGAGCACTACAAGGACCTCGAGCCGAACAAGTGGGTCAAGGTCAAGGGCTGGGAAGGCCCGGACGCCGCCAAGGCCGAGATCCTGTCCGGCATGAAGGCCTACGAGGCCGGGCTGGCGAAGAAGGCCGGCCAGTAAGCCTGCGATCGTCGACGACGACAAGCCCTCCTTGCGAGGGCTTGTTTCATTTTTGCGGCTGCCTGAACGGCGAGCGGTCGTCCAGCTCGTCGAGGTACTCGTCGATGGCGCCGCCTTCCTGCTTCAGGTGCGCGCCGATCGCGCGCGCGAACTCGGGCTCGGCGATCCAGTGGGCCGATTGCGTGCGCGCCGGCATCAGGCCGCGCGCCATCTTGTGCTCGCCCTGCGCGCCGCCCTCGAAGCGGCGCAGGCGGTTGGCGATGCACCACTGCAGCGGCTGGTAGTAGCAGGCCTCGAAGTGGACGTACGCGATGTGCTCCAGCGCCCCCCAGTAGCGGCCGAACGCGGCGCCGGCCGCGCGGTCGACGGCGATCAGCGAGCACGCGACGCGGCGGCCGTCGCGCGAGGCGACGAACATCACCCAGTGCTCGGCCATCGCGTCCTGCATCGCCGCGAAGAACGCGCGCGTCAGGTACGGCGTCGACAGGTGCTGGGCGTAGGTGTTGCGGTAGCAGGCGTGGAAGAAGTCCCAGTCGGACGCGGTCATCCGCGGGCCTGCTATCGTCTCGAAGACGACGCCGGCCTCGGCGACGCGGCGGCGTTCCTGGGCGATCTTCTTGCGCTTGTCGCGCTGCAGCTCGGCGAGGAAGTCGGCGAAATCGGCGTAGGGCAGGACGATGGGCGCGTCGCCGGCCGGCGCGGCTTCGTGCCGGTTGTGCCAGTGGAACTGCACGCCCTGGCGCATCATCCAGCCTGCCGCACGGGCCGCTTCGTAGTCGGCGTCGTCGCCGAACAGCAGGTGCACCGACGAGCAGCCCGCCTCGCGCGCCAGCGCGCCGAGCGCGCGCAGCAGGAGCCCGCGCGCGGGCGCGTCACGCGCGAGCAGGCGCGAGCCCGGCACCGGCGTGAAGGGCACCGCCACGACGAGCTTCGGGTAGTACGGCACCCCGTATCGGCGGTAGGCGTCGGCCCAGGCCCAGTCGAACACGTACTCGCCGTACGAGTGCGTCTTCAGGTAGGCGGCCGCCGTGGCGACCAGCGCGCCGTCCCCGCGTTGGCGGACGACGAGCGTC
>DASQCX010000264.1:0-1637 GCA_035634455.1 Burkholderiaceae bacterium | reverse complement strand
CGAGAGCGCCAGGGCGAGGTTGCCGGAAGGGACGGCGATCGTCGCGAACAAGGGCTGATCGGCCAGGTCGATCGCGAGCGCGGCGTGGGGATGTGCCGCGATGGCGAGCACGGCCAGGCCGATGCGCGCCAGCTGTCGCTGCCGGCCGCGGGTGACGGAGAAGGACTTCATGGGCATGCGCTCAATCGGCGAAGGTGCTTTGGAAATAGGCTTCGGTGTCGCGCGGTCCCGTGACCCGGATGCTGATCCGGTAGACCGGCCGCGACGCTCCGTTGGGCTTGCGCAGCCAGCTCGAGCCACCCGCGTCGCCGCTGCTGGACACGGACTCGCAGGCGGCCGTGCTGAATGCGGCGGTTCCGCTGGCGCATTGCCGGTCGATGACCCAGCGCAGGGTGATCTTGTCGGCCGACGTCGCGGCGTAGCCGGCCGCGGCATAGGCGGAGTCGTCTACCAGCACGGTGGGCACGCCGCCTGGCGCATCGAGCTTCGTCGCCGAGTAGTTCGCCTGCGGCAGATTGGCCGTGCGCGCGGCTTCGGTGCTCAAGGCTCCGCTGACCAGCGCCGCGCGCGCGACCGCGGCGGCGCCCTCCGATCGGTTGGCCAGATCGCGCCGGAAGGCCAGGTTCCCCGCCAGGATCCCGGAGGTGTCGACGGTGCGCAGCATCGCCGCCGCGCCGATCAGGAGCAAGGCCAGCGCGATCAGGGTGATCGCCATCACCACGCCACGCTGCCTGCCTGGTGTCCGCAGGCGCGTCGAACGGCGCTGGGCGCGGGAACGGGATGTCTTGGACGTCATGGGAGGCTGTTGTTGCGCAGCGGGATCGTGGCTTCCAGCGTGCGGTAGCGATACTGCCGTTCGGCCGCCGCGAGGGGACGCGTGTAGGTCAGCGTGGGGTCGCCCAGGTCGGAGAACAGGGTCAGCGAGCTCGCGGGCGTGGCCACGCTGGAAGCGGCGCCGGCGGCCGAGCCCGAGCGCTCGGGAAGCGCCGTGCGCATGACCAGGCCGATGCGAACCGCGCGTACCGTGCGAAGCAAGGCGGTCGCCGCCGGCGTCCCGGCGGAAAGCGCCGCCACCGTGTAGTTGCCGCTGTCCGGCCTGACCCACGAATCGACCAACCTGTCGGAAGCGGACCCGACGCCGTAGAGCGCGTGCATTTCGAAGACGCCCTCGGCGCGCGCCTGCAGCGGCGTATCGGAGGTCTGCAGCAGGTCGTACGAATACAGCGTGTTGTTGTCGCCGACGCCGAGCAGCTGGAACATCGGCGGCCGCGCCGACTCCAGGTTGCCGAGGTTGATCGCGACGCCCGTCGTGGAATAGTCGGTCACGGCGGCCGAATCGATCGACGCCGCATACCGGGCTCCGCCCAGCGGCAACGATGTCGACGCGTCGCTGCCGAGGGCGCTGTCCACCTGCGTCGCCATGCACGGCGCGGCGCCGCCGTCGGCCGCGGGCTGGCGGTCGGCCAGGAGCGCCAGATCCCCTGCCGAGAAGGCAAGCGTGTTCGGGACGGCGAGTGCCGAGGTGGTCGCCGCGGCGGTGAACGCGGTGGCGATCTGACTGCCGCCATTGCCCGACGACATCAGCACGAGAACGTCCGAGACATGGCCCGTCGTGACGGCGTTGCTGGCTCCGGGCG
>DASQCX010000263.1:0-5237 GCA_035634455.1 Burkholderiaceae bacterium | reverse complement strand
CGTCGAGGACGGCCCCGATGCCGCGGCCAGGCGCCGCGCCGCGATCGTCGACTACGCCACCATGGCCGGCGCGCTGATGCTGGCCCGCGCCACCGAAGGCGCGCCGTTGTCGGCGGAGTTCATCGCCGCCGCGCGCGAGCGCCTGCTGCCCGTCCCCGCCCCCGTGCTCGCGGGCGCTCGCGCGAACGCGCCGGCGCCCGCCCCCGCTCGCGAGCGCGCGACCCCTCGCAAGACCCGGAAGGCCTGACCCATGTTCGCCACCCCCGTCGCCCACTGGTTCGGCCGCCGCGGCATCCACTTCTCGTGGGTCGTCATGGGCATCGCCTTCCTGACCATGCTGACCTCGTCGGCCGCGCTCGGCCTGCCCGGCGCGTTCCTGGTTCCGCTGAGCAGGGAGTTCGGCTGGAGCACCGACCAGATCTCCGGCGCGATCGCGCTGCGCTTCGTGCTGTACGGCCTGATCGGCCCGTTCGCGGCGGTGCTGATGGAGCGCTACGGGCTGCGCCGCATCATCTGCAGCGCGCTGGTGCTGATCGCCGCCGGCATGGCGCTGGCCACGCGGATGACCGCGCTGTGGCAGCTCGTCGTGCTGTGGGGCCTGGTGCTGGGCGTGGGCTCCGGCCTGACCGCGCTGGTGCTAGGCGCCACGGTGGCCAACCGCTGGTTCGAGCAGCGGCGCGGCCTCGTGATGGGCATGCTCACGGCCAGCTCGGCCACGGGCCAGCTGATCTTCCTGCCGATCGCGGCCTCGCTGATCCAGAGCCACGGCTGGCGCGTGGCGGTGACGCCCGTGTTCACGAGCTGCCTGGTCGTCGCCGGCCTGGCGTTCTGTCTGCTGCGCGACCGCCCGAAGGAGCTCGGCCTGCTGCCGTTCGGCGCCGATCCGGCGCATGCCGACCCGGCGCCCGCGGCGTGGCGCCCGAACTTCCTCGAACCGGTGCGCACCCTGGCCCTCGCCTCGCGCAGCGGCGCGTTCTGGGTCCTGTTCGGCACCTTCTTCGTGTGCGGCCTGAGCACTAGCGGCCTGATCCAGACGCACTTCATCACGCTGTGCGGCGACAACGGCCTGGGCCCGGTGCCGGCCGCCTCGGTGCTGGCCACGATCGGCGCGTGCGACTTCGTCGGCACGATCGCGTCGGGCTGGCTGTCCGATCGCTACGACGTGCGCAAGCTGCTGTTCTGGTACTACGGGCTGCGCGGGCTGTCGCTGCTGTGGCTGCCGCATTCGACCTTCACGGTGGTCGGCCTGTCGCTGTTCGCCGTGTTCTACGGGCTCGACTGGGTGGCCACCGTGCCGCCGACCGTGCGCCTGACCAGCGCGATCTTCGACAAGCAGCGCGCCCCGATGATCTTCGGCTGGATCTTCGCGGGCCACCAGCTCGGCGGCGCCGTCGCGGCCTACGGCGCGGGCCTGACGCGCACGGTGATGCAGTCGTACAGCCCGGCGCTGTACGCGGCCGGCATCACCTGCATCGTCGCGGCGGTGGCGATCTTCCTGCTCGAGCGTCCGACGCCCGCCCCGGTGCCGGCGCGCGCCGCCTGAGCCGTCGCGCTCCCGTCATGGGCACGCGGGTTGCTCGCACGCGCGGCAACCTCTGTTGCGTCAAGAGAGCGCGATGCCAGCCAGCCCGTCCGCCACGCAAGCCCACGCCGCGCAGGAGCCGGACGCCCTGCAGTTGCTGAAGGCCGAGCATCGCGACGTCAGGACGATGTTCCGGCTGTACGACAAGCTCGCCGAGGCGCGCGGCAAGGGCGACGAGCGCATGCTGCTGGCGAGCCAGATCTGCGTCGCGCTCACGCTGCACATGCAGCTCGAGGAGGAGATCCTCTATCCGGCCGCGCGCCGCGTGTTGTCGAGCCGCGAGGACATCGTCGACGCGGCCTACGTCGAGCATGCCTGCGCCAAGAGCCTGGTCGCGCAGGTCAAGACGATGACCAGCGACCAGCCGCTGTTCGACGCCCGTGTGAAGGTGCTCGGCGAATACGTCGCCCATCACATCCGGGAAGAGGAGAACGAGCTGTTCCCGAAGCTGCGCGAGGCCGCGCTCGACCTCGAGGCGATGGGCGAACGCATCGTCGCGCGCAAGCGGCAGCTGATGGCGACGCCGGAACCGTCGTGAAGCCGAACCGGGCCGTCGACGCGATACCTTGAACACGGTATGGGGTATCGGAATTCCCCCATGCGACCTGTCACATGCCGATGCTCGAATCCGGGTCGGTCGCGCGCCACGAGCGCGCGAACCGCAACACAAACCCAGGAGAAATTCGAGCATGCAATCGTCCCTCGCCCTGCGCCCCCTCGTCGTCGGCGCCCTCGCCGCCCTTGCCGCCACGCTGGCGCCCGCAGCGGCCCACGCCGCGTCGCCCGTCGAGAACTACGCCCTGGCCATCAGCTGGGAACCGGCCTTCTGCCTGCAGCATTCGACCAAGCCCGAGTGAACCAGCGAGACGCCCACCCGCCACGACGCCACGGCGTTCTCGCTGCACGGCCTGTGGCCGCAGAGCGGCTCGTACTGCGGCGTGACCTCGGCCCAGAAGTCCAACGACGAAGCCGGCAACTGGTCGCTGCTGCCCGCCGTCACGCTGCAGGCGTCCACCGAGGCGCTGCTGCAGGTCGACGAGCCCGGCACGCAGTCCTATCTCGAGCGCCACGAGTGGATCGAGCACGGCACCTGCTCGGGCCTGTCGCAGCAGAACTTCTTCGCGCCGACGCTGGCGATGCTCGACGGCGTCAACGCGAGCAACCTCGGCGCCACGGTCAGCGCCAACGTCGGCGGCCACGTGACGCTGGCCCAGCTGCAGTCCGCCGCCGCGCTCGACTACGGCACCTACGCGAAGATCGACATCGAGTACCTGTGCATCAGCTCGGGCGGCCTGTCGTACCTCGAGGAGGTGCGCTTGCACATGCGCCTGCCCAGCCCGCTGCCGACGACGGTGCAGGCCTCGTACATGGCCAAGCCGCTGTACCCGGCCTCGTCGACGCAGCTGTGCAAGAGCGCGACGCCGATCTACATCAAGGCCGTGAACTGACGCGGCGCGCGGGCGGCGGCTGCGTCGCCCGACCTTGTCCGCGCGGACAGAATCCGTGCGGCACTCGGGCAACACGCCGCCGCGAACATCGCGGGCTTGTCCACCACTTAGACAGCCCATCGAATGACCTCCACCCGACTCTTCCTGGCCACCGCCGTCCTGGTGCTGGCCGCGCCGCTGGTCGCGCTCGCCCAGGCCGGCAACGACAGCGGCCCGCCGCCCGACCAGGGCGGCCGCGACCATCGCGGCCCGCCGCCGGAGGCGATCGCCGCCTGCAAGGGCAAGGCGATCGGCACGCAGGCCAGCTTCACCGATCGCGGCGGACGCACGGTGTCCGGCCCGTGCACGCAGATGGGCGACGTCGTGGCCGTGCCGCCGCCGCAGCGGGGCCGCGGGCCGCAAGGCGGCGCGTCGCAATCCTCGCAGTGAGCGGCGCCCCCTCGGCGACGCCGGCGAGCGGTGTCGAGGGGGTCCGGCCATGGGCCGGAAGACGGCCGGATACCCTGGCGGCCACTGCATAATCGCCGCAGGTCCAACCTCCCGGCCCTGCCGCTGCATGCCCCACTCTTCCAGCCCGACCGCCTCGCCGGCCGCCGCTCCGCGGCGCGTGTTGCTGGTCGACGACAACGTCGACGCCGTCGAGTCGATGGAGATCCTGCTGCAGGCCTTCGGCTATGAAATCGCCACGGCCGTCCATCCCGAACTCGCACTGAGCCGGATCGAGACCTTCGCCCCCGCGGCGGCCGTGATCGACATCGGCCTGCCGGGCATGGACGGCTACCAGCTCGCCGCCGAGATCCGGCGCCGCCTGGCCGGCAGGCCGATGCGCCTGATCGCCTTCACCGGCTACGGCGGCGATGAGGACATCGCGCGCGCGACGTCCGCGGGCTTCGACGCGCACCTGACCAAGCCTGTCGAGATCGAGCAGCTGCTGGCGGTGCTGAGCGGAGCCTGAAGCACGGCGAGCGTTGTCTATGCAACTCGCCCGCCGCGCCTCGCCGCTTCGCC
The DNA here is from genome assembly GCA_035634455.1 of Burkholderiaceae bacterium. Taxonomy (GTDB): domain Bacteria; phylum Pseudomonadota; class Gammaproteobacteria; order Burkholderiales; family Burkholderiaceae_C; genus Scleromatobacter. The sequence goes on along the minus strand of DASQCX010000263.1, from coordinate 1,199 downwards.
AACACCACACTGCAGCGCACAGTCCATTGCCACCGAGGTCCGCGCCGATTAACCTGCGCGGGGGGCTACCGCGGGTGGCAGCCGGCAAGGGTCGAAGAACCCGTGGCGGGCCGCGAACCGGGCGGCAGACCGGGAAGGCGCGCCGCGAGCGCTGAAAATCGCGGCGCCGGTTCAGGGAGAACACGAGAATGGCGAGAATCTATCTGATCGACGACCATCCCATCGTGCGGGCGGGCCTCAGCGCGCTGCTGCAGGGGGCCGGCCACGCGATCGTCGGCGAGGGGGAGGACGTCACGCAGGCCTTGTCGGAGGTGAGCCGGCTGGGGCCGGACGTGCTGATGCTGGACCTGAACCTCGACGGCCGCTCCGGCCTCGAGGTGCTGGCCGAGATGCAGCGCCGGCAACTGCCGACACGCGTCATCGTGCTGTCGATGTCCGACCAGCCGCGCAACGTCGCCGAGGCGCTGCGCATGGGCGCCTCGGGCTACGTGCTCAAGGGCTCGGCGAGCGTCGAACTCGTCGCGGCGGTCGACGCCGTCATGCAGGGCCGGCGCTATCTCGGCGACGGCCTCACCGACATCGCGGTGCAGGGCCTGACCACCGACGCCGAGCGCGGCAGCACGCTGTCGCCGCGCGAGCGCCAGATCCTCGTGATGGTGGCGCGCGGCAAGTCCAGCGCCGCCATCGGCGAGGAACTGCACCTGTCGCCCAAGACGGTGGACACCTACCGCAGCCGCCTGATGGCCAAGCTCGAGCTGGGCGACGTGCCCGCGCTGGTGCGCTGGGCCATCCGCGAGAAGCTGATCGAGCTCTGAAGCTGCGAACGAATCAGGCGGGTCGCGTTCCCGACGCCGGCGGTGGAGACCTCCCGACAGCGGGTCGCTCAAGCACCCGCGGCCGACTCCGAAATCCCGGTGGACGAGGGTGCGATCCGACACCCCGAGCGACCGGAGCGAAGGGGAACGCCATGCAGATCGACGACGCCGCGCCGCAAGGCGGCCCGGAATCCGAATACCTGTGGTTGCGCGAGGGCGACGCGCCGCATCCGGGCGAGGATCGCATCACTGAGGTCGTCGCGCTGATCGCGCTGCTGTTCTCGCTGAGCATCGGCCTGGTGATCGCGCTGCTGCCGGTCTCCGCCGTGGCCGCGGCGACCACGCAGGCGTCGCTGGAGCCCTCGGGCCTGCGCATCGTGCCCA
>DASQCX010000262.1:0-8637 GCA_035634455.1 Burkholderiaceae bacterium | reverse complement strand
TGACGGCCAGCGAGGTCATCAGCGTCGAGGTGCTGCCGCCCCTGCTGGCCGCGCTGCGCGACGCGCATCCCGAGCTCGTGATCGAGCTCGTGCCCTCGAACAAGGTGGAGGACCTGCTGCATCGCGAGGCCGACATCGCGGTGCGCATGGTGCGACCGTCGCAGGACGCGCTGGTGGCCCGGCGCATCGGCAGCATCGAGGTGGGCCTGCACGCCCACCGGCACTACCTCGACCGGCACGGCACGCCCCGGTCATTGGACGACCTGGCCGGCCACGCGCTCGTCGGCTGGGACGCCGAGACCGCCTACATCCGCAAGCTGCAGGACAAGTTCCCCGCGATCCGGCGCGAGCGCTTCGCGTTCCGCGCGGACAACGACGTCGCCCAGCTCGCCGCCATCCGCGCGGGACTGGGCATCGGCTTCTGCCAGGCGCGGCTGGCGGCGCGCGACCCGGCCCTGGTGCGCCTGTTCAAGTCGTCGCTCTCGCTGAACCTGGACACCTGGATCGCGATGCATGCCGACCTGCGCGACAGCCCGCGCTGCGCGGTCACCTTCGCGGCGCTGGCCGACGGCCTCGTGGCCTACGCGCGCGGCGGCTGAACCGGCTCCGCCCGACGGCGTCGATCGCGCGACGCGGCCGCCTTCGGGCGGATGCGCCCGTCAGTCCAGGTCGCGCAACGGATGCGCGTGCGCCGGCCACGGCGGTGCGAAGAAGGCCTCGACCATCGCTGCATCGACCTCGGCGACCGTCGCCGGGTTCCAGCGCGGCGAATGATCCTTGTCGACCGCCAGCGCGCGGATACCCTCCAGGGTTTCGCTCGCCGCGCCGGGGCGCAGGTGGAAGCAGCGGCGCACCAGCCCGCGCTCCATGCGCAGGTCGTCGGCCAGCGTCATCGTGCGGGCGCGGCGGATCTGTTCGAGCGTGACCGCCATCATCAGCGGCGAGCGCTGCGCCAGCGCCTTGCCCTGCGCCGCGGCGAACTCGCCCTGCTCCGCCGCCAGCGCGGCGACGATCGCGGCCAGGTCGGGCGCGGCGAACACGCGATCGACCGTCGCGGCGTGCTCGGCCAGCGGCGCCACGCCCGGATCGACGGTGAACACGTTGACGGCCGACAGCGCGCCCACGCCGTCGACGGCGGTGGCGTCGGCGATCGCCTGCACCAACGCGTCCAGGCGGTCGGCGGGGACGCAGGCGTCGGCCCAGCCCACGGCCAGCGCGTCGGCCGCGCCCAGCACGTGGCCGGACAGCCCCAGGAACTCGCCGAGATGGCCCGGAGCCTGCGCGAGGAACCAGCCGCCGCCGACGTCGGGGAACAGGCCGATGTTGGTCTCGGGCATCGCCAGCTTGCCGTGCTCGGTGACGATGCGCATCGAGCAGCCCTGCGCCAGGCCCATGCCGCCGCCCATCGTGATGCCGTCCATCAGCACGAACGTCGGCTTGCCGAAGGTGTGGATCAGGTGGTTGAGCGCGTATTCCTCGCTGAAGAAGTCCTCCAGCCTCGGATCGCCGGCCAGCGCCGCGCCGTGGAAGTAGCGGATGTCGCCGCCCGCGCAGAACGCCGGCGCCTTGCCCGGCCGGCCCGCGCCGCGCAGCGCGACGGCGGCGATGCCATCGTCTCCGCGCCAGGCGAGCAGTTGGGCGGTGAGGCCGCGGATCATCTCGAGCGACAGCGCGTTGAGCGCCTGCGGCCGGTTCAACGTGACGATGCCCAGGTGGCCGCGGCGTTCGGCCAGCACGTTGGGTTCGGGATTCGACATTCGGATTTCCTAGACGGCCCGCGCCACGGAACGCGTGCGCAGGCTCAGCAATTCATTGAACACCAGCGCGCCGACGACGACGCCGCCGCCCACCAGCGCGGCGCTGCCGGGCGCCTCGCCCGCGCCGACCCACGCCCACAGCACGCCGAAGATCACCTCCAGCAGGCCCAGCAGCGCGACCTCGGGCGCCGGCAGCGCGCGCGACACGCGCACCAGCAGCAGGCACGGGATCGCCAGCTGCACGACGCCCAGCCCGAACAGCAGGCCCAGGTCGTGCGCGTTGGACTTGAGCGGCCACGCCAGCGGCAGCGTGACCAGCGCCGACAGCGCCGCGCCGATCAGCACGGCGCTGAACAGGTCGGGCTGCGACGCCGGCGTCTCGGTGCTGTCGTCGGCCGCCGGCCGCGCGCGTCCGGCGTGCTGCAGCACGGTGTAGTTCAGCGCCGACGACAGCGGCACCAGCAGCGCGACGCCTATGCCCGCGAGGCTGCGCGCGTCGGCGGCCTGCATGTTGTGGCCGAACATCCACGCGATGCCCGCCCCCGCCACGGCGATCGCGACCCAGGTGCGCGCCGGCTGGCGGTGATGCAGGAAGACGCGCGCGAACACCGCCGTCAGCAGCGGGCTGATCGACATCGTCACCAGCACGTTGGCCACGCGCGTCATCGTCAGCGCCACCATGAACGCGGTGAACATCACGCTCCAGCACACGCCCGACAGCCACACCACGCGCGGCGAGCGCAGCAGCTCGCCCCACAGCGACCAGCCGCGCATCCACGTGAGCGCGACGCCCAGTCCGACGAGGTTGAACAGGCTGCGGAAGAACGTGACCTCGAAGCTCTCGGCCGTCTGCAGCGAGCGGCTGACCACGCCCGCGATGCTCCACATCAGCGTCACCACGACCATGCCGAACGCGGCCTGGGCATGGCCCATGGCGCGCGGGGAATTCGGGGCGGCGGCGGTCACGGTGTCTCCTTGCGGGTCTGCGGGGCGAAGATCATCTTAAGCGGCCCGTCGCCGAATTGCGTGCGGTATCGGGGCGAAAGAAAAGCGACCGGCCTCGCGGCGGGTCGCTTCATCGCCTCTCGGACGAGAGTCTGCGTTATTCCTTGCGGGCGCGCTTGCGTTCGTTCTCGGTGAGGTGACGCTTGCGCAGGCGCACGCTCTTGGGCGTGATCTCGACCAGCTCGTCGTCGTCGATGAACTCGACGCCGTACTCCAGCGTGAGGTCGATCGGCGGCGTGATCTTGATCGCGTCTTCCTTGCCGGAGACGCGGAAGTTGGTCAGCTGCTTGGTGCGCGTCGCGTTGACGACCAGGTCGTTGTCGCGATTGTGGATGCCCACGATCATGCCCTCGTAGACCGGGTCGTTGGCCTTGACGAACATGCGGCCGCGGTCGTCCAGCTTGCCGAGCGCGTAGGTGAAGATCTCGCCGGCGTCCATCGAGATCAGCACGCCGTTCTTGCGGCCGCCGATGTCGCCCTTGTGCGGCTCGTAGCCGTCGAAGATGTTGGAGATCAGGCCCGAGCCGCGCGTCAGGTTCATGAACTCGTTGGAGAAGCCGATCAGGCCGCGCGCCGGGATGCGGTACTCCAGGCGCACGCGGCCGTTGCCGTCCGGCTCCATGTTGACCAGCTCGCCCTTGCGCTCGCCCAGGGCCTGCATCACGCCGCCCTGGTGCGATTCCTCGACGTCGGCCGTCACCAGCTCGATCGGCTCGTGGCGCACGCCGTCGACGTCGTGGAACACCACGCGCGGCTTGGACACGGCCATCTCGAAGCCTTCGCGGCGCATGTTCTCCAGCAGGATGGTCAGGTGCAGTTCGCCGCGGCCCATCACCTCGAAGATGCCGTCCTCGTCGGTCTCCGACACGCGCAGCGCGACGTTGTGCTGCAGCTCCTTCTGCAGGCGGTCCCAGATCTGGCGGCTGGTGACGTACTTGCCTTCGCGGCCGGCCAGCGGCGAGGTGTTGACGCAGAAGTTCATCGTCAGCGTCGGCTCGTCGACCTTCAGGCGCGGCAGCGGCGCCGGGTTCGCCGGGTCGGTGATGGTCACGCCGATGTTGACCTCGTCGATGCCGTTGATCAGCACGATCTCGCCCGGGCCCGCCTCGGTGACCTGCACGCGGTCCAGGCCCTGGAAGGTCAGCACCTGGTTGACGCGGCCCTTGACCGGCTTGCCCTCCGGGCCTTCCATCACGACCACGTCCATGCCCGGCTTGACCGTGCCCTGGTTGATGCGGCCCACGCCGATGCGGCCGACGAAGGTCGAGAAGTCCAGCGCGGAGATCTGCAGCTGCAGCGGCGCCTCGGCGTCGCCGCCGTGCGGCTGCACGTGCTTGAGCACCGTGTCGAACAGCGCGGACATGTCCTCGCCCCACTTCTGCCCCGGCGCGCCTTCGTTCAGCGACGACCAGCCGTTGATGCCCGAGGCGTAGACCACCGGGAAGTCGAGCTGCTCGTCGGTCGCGCCCAGCTTGTCGAACAGGTCGAACGCGGCGTTGACGACCGCCTCGGGCTTGGCGCCCGGCTTGTCGACCTTGTTGACGACGACGATCGGGCGCAGGCCCAGCGCCAGCGCCTTCTTCGTGACGAAGCGCGTCTGCGGCATCGGGCCTTCCTGGGCGTCGATCAGCAGCACGACGCCGTCGACCATCGACAGCGCGCGCTCGACCTCGCCGCCGAAGTCCGCGTGGCCCGGGGTGTCGACGATGTTGATGTGCGTGCCCTTCCAGCTGACCGCGCAGTTCTTGGCCAGGATGGTGATGCCGCGCTCGCGTTCGATCGCGTTGTTGTCCATCACGGTGTCGACGACCTTCTCGTGCTCGGCGAAGGTGCCGCTCTGGCGGAGCAGCTGGTCGACGAGCGTGGTCTTGCCATGGTCGACGTGGGCGATGATGGCGATGTTGCGGATCTGCGTGCTTGTGGTCATGGCGGTCTTCTGGAGGGTCTGATTCAATTGGGCAGGCCCTGCACTTCGGCGGGGCTCAGCAGGCGGTCGGCGATGAGCTCGCCCGCCGTGATGTGCGCGCTGCCCAGCAGCGCGTGCGGTTCGGGCCCGTACACGCGGACATGCGTACGGTCGGGTTCGGCCAGGCGCCGGCGCAGGCCGGTGAGGAAACGCGCGGCCTCGCTGGCGTCGAGGCGCACGGCCGGCCAGTCGGCCAGCAGGGAATCGGGGCGCAGCAGGCAGGCGGCGCGCTCGGCCTCGGGCATCGCCTCGAGCGCCTCCAGCGTGATCGCCGACTGCAGCGTCAGCGGGCCGCTCGCGATGCGGCGCAGGCCCACCAGGTGGGCGCCGCAGCCCAGCGTCTCGCCGATGTCCTCGGCGAGCGTGCGGACGTAGGTGCCCTTGGAACAGCGCACCTCGATTGTCGCCGTCTCCGGGTTTTCATGCTGCCAGTCCACGATGTCGAGCGTGTGAATCGTGACGTCGCGCGCGGCGCGTTCGATCTCCACGCCGTCGCGGGCGTACTCGTACAGCGCCTTGCCTTCGTGCTTGAGCGCCGAGTACATCGGCGGAACCTGGCGGATGGCGCCGGTCCAGCGGGCGCAGGCGGCCTCCAGCGCGGCGCGGTCGACATTCACCGGGCGCGTGCGCTGCACCTGCCCCTCGGCGTCGCCGGTGCGCGTGGTCTGGCCCAGGCGCAGCACGGCGCGGTAGGCCTTGTCGGAGTCGAGGCTGACCTGCGCGAACTTGGTGGCCGCGCCGAAGCACAGCGGCAGCAGGCCGGTGGCCAGCGGGTCGAGCGTGCCGGTGTGGCCGGCCTTCTCGGCGCGCAGCAGCCACTTGGCCTTCTGCAGCGCGTCGTTGGACGACAGGCCCAGCGGCTTGTCCAGCAGCAGCACGCCGTGCACCGGCCGGCGCTGCACGCGCGCGCGCGCGTGACGCGGCGCCCGCGCGGGGGCGGCGGCGTCGATCGCGGCGGTGGCTTGCAGCTCGGTCATGGTGTCGCTTCAGTCCTCGGACTTCGGCGGCTCGGCCGCAGGCGCCGCGTCGTCCTTGGCACGCGTGGCGTTGGCCTGCAGGATCATCGCGTTGAGCTCGGCCGCGCGCTCGGTGGTGCGGTCGAAGTGGAAGTGCAGCGTCGGCACGGTGTGGATGGCCAGGCGCTTGAACAGGCCGTTGCGCAGGAAGCCGGCGGCCTCGTTGAGCGCCTTCTCGCTCTCGGACGGATCGCCGATCAGCAGCGAGAAGAAGATCTTCGCGTGCGCATAGTCGGGCGTGACCTCCACCGAGTTGATGGTGATCATGCCCACGCGCGGATCCTTGAGCTCGCGGATCAGCTCGGCCAGGTCGCGCTGGATCTGGTCGGCCACGCGGAAACCGCGGTTGGGGATGCTTCTCTTGTGTCGCATGATCGTTGTTCCACCCTCTCAAGTGAAAAGCCCCGCCAGGTCTTGGCGGGGCTTTGTGCACGAGTGAAGTGCGTCCCGCCTGTTATAGCGTTCGAGCGACTTCCTTGATCTCGAAGAACTCCAGCTGGTCGCCTTCCTTGACGTCGTTGTAGTTCTTGATCGTCAGGCCGCACTCGAAGCCTTCGCGGACTTCGCGCACGTCGTCCTTCATGCGGCGCAGCGAATCGAGCTCGCCCGTGTACACGACGACGTTCTCGCGCAGCAGGCGCACGCGCGCGCCGCGGCGCACGATGCCCGAGGTGACCATGCAACCGGCGATGTTCATCTTGGACACGGTGAAGATCTGGCGGATCTCGGCCGCGCCGATGACTTCCTCGCGCTGCTCCGGCGCCAGCATGCCCGTCATCGCGGCCTTCACCTCGTCGACGGCGTCATAGATGATGTCGTAGTAGCGAACGTCGACGCCGTTGTTCTCGGCCAGCTTGCGCGCGCCGGCGTCCGCACGGACGTTGAAGCCGATGATGACGGCCTTCGAGGCGATCGCCAGGTTGACGTCCGACTCGCTGATGCCGCCGACCGCCGAGTGCACGATCTGCACCTTGACCTCGTCCGTCGACAGCTTGAGCAGCGAGGCGCCGAGCGCTTCCTGCGAGCCCTGGACGTCGGCCTTGATGATGATCGGCAGCACCTGGACGTCGCCGCCCGACATGCCGTCGAACAGCGTCTCCATCTTGACCTTGGCCTGGCGCGCGAACTTGACGTCGCGGTACTTGCCCTGGCGGAAGGTCGCGATCTCGCGCGCACGGCGCTCGTCGGACAGCACCATGAACTCGTCGCCGGCCTGGGGCACTTCGGTCAGGCCCTGGATCTCGACCGGGATCGACGGGCCGGCCTCGTTGGCCGACTTGCCGTCCTCGTCGATCATCGCGCGGACGCGGCCGTAGCTGGACCCCGCCAGCACGATGTCGCCGCGCTTGAGCGTGCCGGTCTGCACCAGCACCGTCGCGACCGGGCCGCGGCCCTTGTCGAGGCGGGCTTCGATGACCAGGCCCTGCGCCGCGGCTTCGGCCGGGGCCTTGAGCTCCAGCACCTCGGCCTGCAGCAGCACCTGCTCGAGCAGGTCGTCGACGCCCTGGCCCGTCTTGGCCGACACCGGCACGAACGGCGAATCGCCGCCGAACTCCTCGGGCACAACTTCCTCGGCCACGAGCTCGTTCTTCACGCGCTCGGCATTGGCATCGGGCTTGTCGATCTTGTTGATCGCCACGACGATGGGCACGCCGGCCGCCTTCGCGTGATGGATGGCTTCCTTGGTCTGCGGCATCACGCCGTCGTCCGCCGCCACCACCAGGATGACGATGTCGGTGGCCTTGGCGCCGCGCGCACGCATGGCCGTGAAGGCCGCGTGACCCGGGGTGTCCAGGAAGGTGATCATGCCGCGCGGGGTTTCCACGTGGTACGCGCCGATGTGCTGCGTGATGCCGCCGGCTTCGCCGGAGGCGACGCGGGCGCGGCGGATGTAGTCCAGCAGCGAGGTCTTGCCGTGGTCGACGTGGCCCATGACCGTGACCACCGGGGCGCGGGGCAGCTGCTCGCCGACGACCTGCGCGGCCTTTTCTTCCTCGCTGAAGGCTTCCGGATCGTCCAGCTTGGCGGTGACCGCCCTGTGGCCCATCTCCTCGACCACGATCATCGCGGTCTCCTGGTCCAGCTGCTGGTTGATGGTGACCATCTGGCCCAGCTTCATCATCTGCTTGATGACCTCGGAGGCCTTGACGGACATCTTGTGCGCCAGGTCGGCCACGGAGATGGTTTCCGGCACGTGCACTTCCTGCACCACGGCTTCGGTCGGCGCCTGGAAGGTGCTCGTGCCCGCGTCGCGGTCGCGGCCGCGCGCGCCGCCGCGCGGGGCGCGCCAGCCCGGGCGTCCCGCGCCCGCGGCGGCGCCGGCCGGAGCGCCGCGGCCCTTGCCGGCCTCGCCGCGCTTCTTGCTCGAATCGTCGGCCCAGCTGGAGGACAGCTTCTCGGACTTGACGGCCTTCTTGTCGCCCGGCTTGGCACCGGCCGGTGCCGGCGCCGCGGCGCCCGGGGCGGCCTTGGCCTTGTGGATGGTGCCCTTGATGCCGGCGGCGTCGGCGGCCTTCGGGGCCTCCGGCTTCGGCGCGGTCATCACCTTCTTGGGCGCGGACATCATCGCGCGAATGGCGGCGGCTTCCGCTTCGGCGGCCTTGCGGCGGGCCTGCAGGTCCGTCATGCGCTTGGCTTCCTCGGCCTCGGCGTCGGCGGCCTTGACCACGCGCAGCTGGCGCACGGGCTCGGCCGGCGCCGCGGGCGCGGCGGCCACGGGGGCCGGGGCCTCGGCGGCCGGGGCCGGCGCGGCGGCTTCCTTGGTTTCCTTGGCGGCCTTGGCCGGCTTGGCTTCGGCAGCGGCGGCCTTCTCGGCAGCGGCCTTCTCCGCCGCTTCGGCGGCGGCCTTCTCCGCGGCCGCGACGGCGGCCTTGGCGCGCTCCTCGGCCTCGGC
>DASQCX010000261.1:0-2234 GCA_035634455.1 Burkholderiaceae bacterium | reverse complement strand
GACCTTGCCGACGCGCCGGCGGCGGCCGTGGTGACGCTCGGCGAGCTGGCGCAGGCGGCGCTCGCGGCCCGGCTGCTGCGCTCGTTCCCGCACGAGCTGCCGCGCAATCCGGTGCGCCAGACGCTGCGCTTCGCGCTGACGGTCGCACCCTGCGGCCTGGTCGCCGCCTCGGTGGGCACGCTCGCCTGGCAGGTGCTCGCGCCCGCGCCGGGGGCGCAGCCGCTGTTCGGCTGGCTGGCGGGCTGGCTGGGCGACGTCACCGGCATGCTGGTCGTCACGCCGATCCTGCTGCTGCTGTTCCATGCGCGGCTGCGCGAGGACCGCCTGACGCTGCAGCCGTTCCCGCTGATCTGCCTGGGCCTGGGCCTGACCGCGTTCTGCACCTTCGCCACCGGCCTGGGCGTGCGCGACGCGCAGACCGAGCGCTTCCGGGCCGACGCGAGCCGCCTCGCGATGACGCTGCAGAACCACGTCGAGCTGACGGCGCGCGACCTCGAGACGCTGCAGCGCTCCTTCTACAAGGCAGACGTCGACGCCGCCGAGTTCCGCGCCGTCGCCACGCCGCTGCTCGCGCGCAGCCCGTGGCAGTCCACCTTCGAGTGGCTGCCGCGCGTGACGCTGGCGCAGCGCGACGCGTTCGAGACGGCGCCGTCGGCGCTGGACGGCATGTCGATCCGCGAGCTCGACGCCTCGGGCGCGGTCGTGCGCGCGACCTCGCGCGGCGAATACTTCCCGGTCGCGTGGACCGACCCCGAGGCCGGGCGCGAGGCGCTGGTCGGCCTCGACCACGCGCACGACGCGCAGCGCGGCTCGGCGCTGGCGCGCGCGGTCGCCACCAATGCGATGACGTCCACGCCGCCCTTGTCCAGCATCGCCAACAGCCCCGAGGGCCGGCTGGTGCAGACGCTTTACGCGCCGGTCGAGGACGAGGCCGTCTCGGCGGGGCGGCCGTTCGACCCGGCGCGCTTGCGCGGCATGGTCGCCGCGACGCTGGACCTCGCCGGGCTGCTGGAAGCCTCGGTCGCGCAGATGGGCACGCACGACCAGACGCTGCTGCTGTTCGACCCCGACGCGCCCGCCAGCGCGGCGCTGCTGTGGAGCGACGCGCAGCCGCTGCGGATCGTGGCGCCCGAGGCGCGCCAGGCGCTCGCGGCGCGGATCGCCGGCGGCGTGTCGACGCGGCTGTCCGTGCACGTGGCCGACCGCCAGTGGGCGATGCTGGCCCGCCCGGCCTGGGCCGGCGCGATGCCGCGCCCCGGCTGGCTGCAGCTGTCGGTGCTCGCGAGCGGCCTGGCCTTCACGGCGCTGCTCACCGCGCTGCTGGCCGCGCGCCGCCGCCGCGACGAGGTGATGCAGGACGCGCGCGACCAGCTCGAATCCCAGGTGCAGGCCCGCACGCGCGACCTCGCGAACACCAACGAACGCCTGCGCGACGAGGTCGACGGCCATCGCCGCACCGAGGCGCTGCTGCAGGACGCGCGCCAGCACGCCGAGGCGGCGAGCCGCGCGAAGTCGCAGTTCCTCGCCAACATGAGCCACGAGATCCGCACCCCGCTCAACGCCGTGCTGGGCTACACGCAGCTGCTGATCGAGGACCGCCGCCAGGCGCCCGAGACGCGCGAGCGGCTGCGCGTGATCCACGCCGCGGGCCAGCGCCTGCTGGGCCTGATCAACGACGTGCTGGACCTCGCCAAGATCGAGGCCGGCGCGCTGCAGGTGCACCTGGCGCCGATGAACCTGCGCCACGAGCTCGGCGAGATCTTCTCGCTGTTCGAGCCGCGCGCCGAGGCCAAGGGCCTGCTGCTGAAGCTGGACGTCGACCTGGACACCGACTGCGCGTTCGTCACCGACCGCGCGAAGTTCGGCCAGGTGGTGCTGAACCTGCTGGGCAACGCGCTGAAGTTCACCGACGCGGGCCGCATCGTGCTGCGCGCGTGGCGCGCCGGCGGCGACACGGTGGTCGAGGTCGAGGATACGGGGCCGGGCATGGACGAACAGGAGGTCGCCGACCTGTTCACCGCCTTCCGCCAGGGCGCCGCCGGCGCCGACAAGGGCGGCACCGGGCTGGGGCTGAACCTGTCGCGCCACATCGCGCAGGCGCTCGGCGGCGAGCTGGTGGTGGCCAGCGCCAAGGGCCGCGGCACCACCGTGCGGCTGCGCCTGCCGATGGCCGAGGCCGACCCCGCCGGCGTGCCGGCCGCGGGCCTGGCAGGCGGCCAGCGCCTCGCGCCCGG
>DASQCX010000260.1:0-2817 GCA_035634455.1 Burkholderiaceae bacterium | reverse complement strand
CGTGTGGCAAGCGGCGCCGCGCGACAGCGCCTCCGGCTGGGGCGACACCAACGTCGACGCCAAGTGGCGCTTCTGGGGCAGCGACCCGCTGTCGCTCGCGATCCGCGCCGGCGTCGAGCTGTCGACCAACGACCACGGCTTCGGACTGACGCACGGCAAGAAGTCCGAGCACGCGCTGCTGGCGCTGACCTGGGATCACGCGCCGACCACCGTGCACCTGAACCTGGGGACGACCGTCGTGCCGCGCGCCGCGGCGACGCCGGCGCGCCGCTCGATGATCAGCGCCTCGGCCGCCGTGATGCAGCAGATCGACGAGCACCTGATCCTGACGCTGGACGCCACGCTCGGCCAGTCCCCGAACCCGCGCCAGGGCCCGTGGCCCGGCACGGTGCTGGCGGGCGCGATCTGGACGGTGAACCCGGGGCTGGACCTCGACGTCGGCTGGCAGCGCAGCGTGCGCGACCAGCCCGTCGCGCGAACCTGGCTGGCGGGGCTGACCTACCGGTTCTCGCTCTGACGCGGGCGCCTCAGCGATCGACCATCGCCATCCGCTCGGGCGAGTAGCGCGGCCCCTGCACCTTGCCGGGCGCCAGCGCGGCGCCGAGCGCGGCCAGCACGTCCGGCGCCAGCACGAGGCCGGCCGCAGCGACGTTCTGCTCCAGCCACTTGCGGCGCTTGGTGCCCGGGATGGGCACGACGTCCGCGCCCTGCGCGAGCACCCACGCGAGCGCGACCTGGCCCGCGGTCGCGCCCAGGCCCGCGGCGATCTCGTGCACGCGGGCCGCGGCGGCGACGTTGGCGTCGAAGTTGGCGCCCTGGTAGCGCGGGTCGTCGTGGCGGAAGTCGTCGGCGGGCAGTTCCTCGGCGCGCCGGACCTCGCCGGTGAGGAAGCCGCGGCCCAGCGGGCTGAACGGGACCAGGCCGATGCCCAGCTCGCGCAGCGCCGGGATGATCTCGCCCTCGAGGTTGCGCTCCCACAGCGAGTATTCGCTCTGCAGCGCGGTGACCGGGTGCACGGCGTGGGCGCGCCGGATGTTGGCGACGCCGGCCTCCGACAGCCCGAAGAAGCGCACCTTGCCCGCGCGCACCAGCTCGCCGACGGTGCCCGCGATCTCCTCGACCGGCACCTGGGGGTCGATGCGGTGCTGGTAGAGCAGGTCGATGTGGTCGGTGCCCAGCCGGCGCAGCGAGCCCTCGACCGCCGCGCGGATGTCCGCCGGGCTGCTGGCGCGCGCGCCGGGAATCTGCTTGCCGTCCTTGAACTTCCACGCGAACTTGGTGGCGATCGTCACCTCGTGGCGGCGGCCCTTGAGCGCCTTGCCCAGCAGCGCCTCGTTGGTCAGCGGGCCATAGACCTCGGCGGTGTCGAGGAAGTCGCAGCCGAGCTCGATCGCGCGGTGCAGCGTGGCGATGGCCTCGGCCTCGTCGGCCGGTCCGTAGGACTGGCTCATGCCCATGCAGCCCAGGCCGATGGCCGAGACTTCCAGGCCCTGGCTGCCCAGCTTGCGTCGTTGCAGTGTCATGGTCGCTCCGTCGTGATCGGGTTCGACGTCGACTCTATGTCGAACGCGGGCGACGGGCCGCGCGGCGGCGCGGAAGGCGAGGGCGGCGTGGGGCCTTGGGCGCGGCGGGCAGAATCGCAGGCGCCATGCTGCTCCTCCTCGTCCTCGTCGCCGGCCTGTGGGCCGGTCTGCAGAACTCGCTCGCCGGCGGCGGCTCGTTCATCACGCTGCCGGCGCTGATCGTGTCGGGCATGTCGCCGCTGGCGGCCAACATCACGTCGACGGTGGCGCTGTTCCCCGGGCAGGTGACGTCCGGCCTCGCGGGGCGCAGCCTGGTCACGGGCGTCGGCCGGCTGACCTTCCGCTGGCTGTTCGGCCTGAGCCTGGTGGGCGGGGCGGTCGGCGGGCTGCTGCTGCTGAACACGCCGCCGACCGTGTTCGCGCGCCTGGTGCCCTGGCTGGTGCTGTTCGCCACGGCCGTGTTCGCCTGGGGCAGCTTCCGCCGCAAGCCGCTGGAGGGTTCGGCGCACATCGGCCCGAAGGCGGCGGGGTTCGCGCAGTTCCTGATCGGCATCTACGGCGGCTACTTCGGCGGCGGCATCGGCTTCCTGATGCTGGCCGCGCTGACGCTGGCCGGGCTGTCGACGCGCAACGCCGGCGCCACCAAGAACGCGCTGGCCAGCGTGATGAACGCCGCCGCCGTCGTGCTGTTCGTGTTCTCGCCGCAGGTGCACTGGCTGCAGGCCGTCGCGCTCGGCGCGGGGGCGATCGTCGGCGGCCTGGCGGGGGCGTGGGCGCTCAAGCGCGTCAACGAGCGCGCGCTGCGCGTCGCGATCGTGTGCCTGGGCGTGGCGTTGACGATCGGGCTGTTCCTGCGGCCGATCTAGGATTCGTAGCGCAGGACGACGTCGGACAGGGGGCGCGCCACGCACGGCAGCACCAGGCCCTCGGCCTTCTCCTCGCGCGTCAGGCCGGGCCACTCGATCTCGTAGGCGATCGCGCCGCTGTCCAGCCGGCACAGGCAGGTGCGGCAGGTGCCGTTGCGGCACGACGAGCGCATCGGGGCCAGCGCCCGCAGGCCGGCCTTGAGCAGCGACTCGTCGGCGCGCGCCTCGAAGCGCTGGCCCTGCGGCAGCAGCGTCACGTGGAAGACCGCGGGCCCGCTCATTCCAGCGGTGCCAGCGACTGCAGCATCGTCGGGATCAGTTCGCTGACGGTGGGATGGATGTGCATGGTGCGCGAGATCGCGGTGTACGGCAGGCCGGCGGACATCACGTCGAGAAGGCCGTGGATCGCCTCGTCGGCTTCGATGCCC
>DASQCX010000259.1:0-1829 GCA_035634455.1 Burkholderiaceae bacterium | reverse complement strand
CAAGTACACATTCGTTCGCGACGCTTACCTGCAGCGGCGCCGCAGCCTCGTGTTCGACGGCGACGTTCCGGAGACGCCGTCGCCGCCCGACGAAGCGGCATCGGCTCCGGCGGGCGCAGCCGAAGGGAACCTCGCCCCGCCGGCCGCGGCGACGCCCGCATCGGCACCCTCGGCGCCGCCGCCGGCGTCGGCGCCGGGCGCCGCCTCCGCGCCGAGCTGAAGGCCGGCGTTGTGAACCCCTCGGATGGGTCGTGCGTTGTTGGCTCACGAGGTGCGTTCCCTGCGACGAGCAGGGTTCCTGAACATCGCGCAACCTCCGTTCTCCATCCCGAAAAAGGAAGCGAAATGTCCATGACCAGAATCAGCGGCTGGCTCGCCGCGGCGGTCCTCGCGGTCGCCGCCGTCGCTGCGCACGCGCAGGCGAAGGCCCCCGAAGCCCTCATCAAGGAGGTCTCGACCGACGTCCTCGACGCCGTCAAGGCCGACAAGACGATCCGCGCCGGCGACATCCGCAAGGTGACGGCGCTCGTCGACGAGAAGGTGATGCCCTACGTCAACTTCCAGCGCATGACCTCGCAGGCGGTCGGCCGCTACTGGCGGCAGGCGACCCCGGAGCAGCAGAAGCGTCTGCAGGACGAGTTCAAGCTGCTGCTCGTCCGCACGTACTCGGGCGCGCTCTCGCAGGTCAGCGCCGAACAGGCGGTCGAGCTGAAGCCGATGCGCTCGCAGCCGACCGACAACGAGGTCGTCGTCCGCACCGAGATCCGCGGCAAGGGCGATCCGATCCAGCTCGACTATCGCCTCGAGAAGGCGGCGGATAGCTGGAAGATCTACGACGTCAACGTGATGGGCGTCTGGCTGGTCGAGAACTACCGCAACAGCTTCGCGCAGGAGATCGGCGCCAACGGCATCGACGGCCTGATCGCCAAGCTCGCCGAGCGCAACAAGGCCGCCGGCGCGAAGAGCTGATGCTGCTGCTGCCGGCGACGCTGACGTCGCGCGAGGCACGCGTGACGCTGCGCATGCTCAAGCAGGCGCTGCAGAGCGAGGGCAGCGACGGCCCGGTGGTCGTCGAGGCGGCATCGCTGCAGCACCTCGACTCGTCGGCAATCGCTGTCCTGCTCGAAATCGAGCGCCTCGCCGCGGCGTGGGGGCGTTCGTTCGTCGTTCGCGGCGTGCCGGCCAAGCTCGCTGCGCTGGCCAAGCTCTACGGCATCGAGCAGCTGCTGCTCAAGCCCGAAGCGGCCGCAGCCGGCGATCAGCGCAGGCCGGCGACGTAGTCGGCGACCGCCTTGATCTCGCGGTCGCTGAGCTTGGCCGCGACGGCGGTCATCACCGGGTTGTTGTGGCGCGCGCCGCTGCGAAACGCGGTGAGCTGCGCTTCGACGTAGTCGGCGTGCTGGCCGGCCAGGCGCGGGTATTGCGCCGGAATGCCGGCGCCGTTCGGGCCGTGACAACCGGAGCATGCCGGCACGCCGCGCTCAGCGCTGCCGCCGCGGTAGAGCTTCTCGCCGGTGGCGACGAGGTCCTTGTTCTTCGCGAAGCCCGGCTTGGCCTGCTTGCTCGCGTAGAAGGCGGCGACGTTTCGCATGTCGGCTTCGCTGAGCGGCGTCGCCATCCCCTTCATGACGGCGTTGTCGCGCTTGCCGGCCTTGAACTCCTCGAGCTGCTTGACGAGGTAGTCGGGATGCTGGCCCTGGATGATCGGGTTCGCGGCGACGCCGCGCGAGCCGTCGTTCGTGTGGCAGGCGGCGCAGACCGACGCCGAGATCGCCGCTCCCTTGCTCGGGTCGGGTGCGCTCGTGGCGGGTTCGGCGGCATGCGCTGCA
>DASQCX010000258.1:0-2322 GCA_035634455.1 Burkholderiaceae bacterium | reverse complement strand
ATGGACGGCTTCGAGGTGTGCCGCCGCCTGAAGGCCGACCCGGCCACCGCCGAGATCCCCGTCATCTTCGTCACCGCCCGCACCGACGACGTCAGCCAGGGCTTCGCCGTCGGCGGCAGCGACTACATCTCCAAGCCGATCAACGCCGACGAGGTGCGCGCCCGCGTGCGCTACCAGCTCGAGCGCCGCAACCTGCTCGAACAGCTGCGCGAGCTCAACCACGGGCTCGAGGAGAAGGTGCGCGAACGCACCGCCGAACTCACGATCGCCAACCGCCACCTGCGCCAGGAGATCAACGAGCGGCGCTACATGCAGGATCGCCTGAACTACCTGGCGACGCACGACTTCGTCACCCGCCTGTACAACCGCGGCGCGCTCGACGCCCACGTCTCCGAGCTGCTGGCCCGCGTGCAGCGCGCCGAGTGCGACGCCGTCTTCCTGCTGATCGACATCGACCAGTTCCGCCTCGTCAACGAGACCTGCGGCTGCATCGCGGGCGACGAGCTGCTGCGCCAGTTCGCAGAGGTCGTCGCGGGCCTGCTGGAGCGCACCGACTTCTTCGCGCGCCTGGGCGGCGACAAGTTCGGCGTGGTGCTCGAGGACCGCGGCCCCGACGGCGGCCCCGCGCTGGCCCGCCGCATCCTCGACCAGCTCGCCGAGTTCGAGTTCATGTGGGAGGAGCGCAGCTTCAAGATGGCCGCGGCGGTGGCGGTGGTGCGCATCGGACGCGACATCGTCTCGTTCGACCAGCTGATGCTGGTGGCCGACGAGGCCGCCTACCTCGCCAAGCGCGAGGGCCGCGGCTCGATCCGCGTGCACGACTCGTCGCTGCTGGAGGGCGACGGCCACCGCGAGTCCGTCAACTGGGCGCTGGTGCTGGTCGACGCGTTGAAGCGCAACGAGTTCCGCGCCTGGTTCCAGCGCCTGACGCCGCTGGCCGCGGCCGCCGACGGCCGCGCGCACGGGCTGCACATCGAGACGCTGATCCGGCTGTGGGACCCGCGCCGCCAGAAGCTGGTGCTGCCCAGCCTGTTCATCGCGCCGGCCGAGCGCTACCACCTGGTCGGCCAGCTCGATCGCTGGATGATCCGCGAGGTCGCGCAACTGCTCGGCTCGATGCCCGAGGCGCATGACCGCATCGACCAGGTCGCCATCAACCTGTCGGCCGTGTCGATCCGCGAGCCGGGCCTGGCGCAATACGTGGCCGACACGCTGCACGAGTTCGCCGTGCCCGGTCGCCTGATGTGCTTCGAGATCACGGAGACCTCGGCCATCGTCAACATCCAGAGCGCCGGCGAGTTCATGCAGGCGCTGCACCGCCTGGGCTGCCGCTTCGCGCTCGACGACTTCGGCTCGGGCTTCGCGTCCTTCACGTACCTGCGCCAGCTGCCGTTCGACACCATCAAGATCGACGGCATGTTCGTGCGCGACATGGACACCGACCTCGTGCACGGCGGCATGGTGCGCTCGATGACCGAGATGGCGCGCCTGCTCAAGAAGCCGGTGGTGGCCGAGTTCGTCGAGACCGAGGCCGTGGCAGCGCTGCTGCGCGAGCTGGGCGTCGACTGGGCCCAGGGCTTCCACTACCACGTGCCGGAGCCGCTGACGGCCGACGCGCTGCGCGCGAGCTTGCCGCCGCCGGCGGGCGCCGTGTCCGACGCTGCACCCGTGACGCCGCCTGCGGCGCTGGCGTAGGGCGGGTTGGCCGCAGGCGCAACCCGCCGTTCCCCGGCGTCGCGACACGCTGACATGGCGGGTCACGCCTGCGGCTAGCCCGCCCGCCCCCGCTTGCCGGCAAGGCCGGGTCGTCGTGGCTCGCCCGTGGCGTTCCGCGACCGGCGAAAGAACGCCCAGGCCGCCCCGATGGCCGGCAACGCGAGCGTCGTCACCAGCCATTGCCAGTTCTGCTCGATGAAGCCGGCTGGACTGATCGCGACCTGCACCGCCTGCTGGTAGTCGTACAGCTTCCGCGGGAGCGGCTTGCCGTTGACGTACAGCGTGCCGTAGAGGGCGAAGTTCAGCTTGATCACGCCCGCCCGGGTCGGGTTGATCTCCCACGACCAGGTGGTGGCGTCGGTCGAACTGACGGCCTGGGTCTGGTCGCCCGGCGGAGAGACGTCGAAGTCGAAGCCGGTGACGCTCGCGATCATCTCGGGCGCCAGCTTGACGCCCTCCTTGCCCTTGAGGGTCGTGTCTTCCGGGTGATCGGCCTTGAGGCTTCGCAGCAGGGACTGCAGCTTGTCCGGCGAGACGCGCAGGTAGACGCTGAAGGGCGTGCCGACCTTGCCGCTGGCGGGTGCGGCGACGGCGGCGCTGCCGGTG
>DASQCX010000257.1:0-3839 GCA_035634455.1 Burkholderiaceae bacterium | reverse complement strand
CCGAAGAAGACGATGGCGTAGATCACCCACACCACGGTCAGCAGCAGCGCGATCGGCCACTCCAGCTCGGCGTATTCCTTGCCGCGCGTGATGCCCAGCGGCAGCGTGATGGCCGCGAGCACGATCACCGCCTGGTAGCCCCAGAAGTGCAGTTCGGCGAGCTTCGAAGAGATCAGTCTGACCTGGCACGTGCGCTGCACCACGTAGTAGCTCGTTGCCATCAGCGCGCAGCCGCCGAACGCGAAGATCACGGCGTTCGTGTGCAGCGGCCGCAGGCGGCCGTAGCTGAGCCAGGGGATGCCGAAGCTGATGTCGGGGAAGGCCAGCTCCGCGGCGATGAAGACGCCGACCAGCATGCCCACGACGCCCCAGACGACGGCGGCGATCGAGAACAGGCGCACGGCCCGGTCGTCGTAGACCGCGTCGGGTGGCGTCGCCACGGGAGTGTTGACCATCGTTGGCTCCAGGTGAGTTCCGGCCCGTGCCGGCTGCGTGATCATTCTTTCGGGAAGGGTTCCGACGCGGCTTGATCGCCGTCAAGCGGCTCGACCGGCTCCTTGAGAATCCGCTCGCCCTCGCGCTGCAGGTCGTCGAACTGGCCGGCGTCGAGCGCCCATGCGAAGACCCCGAGCAGCGCCAGCACGAGGAGCGCCGACATCGGAACGAGCAGATAGAGGCTTTCCATGGCGTCAGCGCCCGAGCCGCATCGAGTTGAGGACGACGAACAGCGAGCTGCACGCCATGCCCAGGCCCGCGGCCCAGGGCGGCAGGTGGCCCGTGAGTGCCAACGGCACGCAGGCGGCGTTGTAGAACGCGGCCCAGGCCAGGTTCTGGTGGACGATGCGCAGCGTGCGCCGCGCGAGCGCGCGGGCGCGGGCGACGTCCGACAGCCGGTTCGACAGCAGGATCGCGTCGGCTTGCGAGCGCGCGAGCGCCGCCGCCGAGCCCATCGCGATCGCGACGTCCGCGCGTGCCAGCACCGGCGCGTCGTTGATGCCGTCGCCCAGCATGGCGACGCAGTCGCCGCCTGCCTGCGCGGCGCTCAGCGCGGCGAGCTTGGCCTCGGGCGCCTGGTGGCCGCGCGCGTCCGTGATGCCGAGGGCGCACGCCACCTCCCGCACGCGGGCCGGGTCGTCGCCGGACAGCACGCGCACGTCGACGCCGTCACGCGACAGCATGCGCACCGCGGCGGCCGCGTCGTCGCGCACGATCTCGCCGCATGTGAAGGCGAGGACCGGCTTCCCGCCGCGCGCCAGGACGACGTCGGCGCCGGGCATGGGAAGGCTGCCGGTCCATTCGGCGGCGCCGAGGCGCCATTCGACGCCGTGCTCGTCCCGCGCGAGCACGCCCTTGCCGGCGTCCTCCGCGACGCCGCTCCAGACGGTCAGGTCGGGAGACCAGCGCGCATTGACGGCACGGGCCAGCGGATGCGAGGACCAGGCGGCCAGCGACGAGGCCTTCGCCGCGAGGCCCGGCAACTCGTCAGCCGGCAGCACCGTCAGCGCGTGCAGGCCGCAGCAGCCCTGCTCGCCGGTGGTCAACGTGCCGGTCTTGTCGATGAACAGCGTGCGCACGTGCGCCAGCCGTGCGATGGCGTCGATGTCGCGCACCAGCAGGCCTTCGCGTCCCATGCGCGACGCCGCCGCGAGCAGGGCCGACGGCGCCGCGAGCGACAGGGCGCAGGGACACGTCACGATCAGGACGGCGATGGCGGCGGCCAGCGCCCGCGCGGGATCGAGCACCTGCCAGGCCAGCCACGCGCCGGCGGCCAGCACCAGCACGACCCAGAGGAACAGCCCGGCCCAGCGGTCGGCCAGCGACAGGAAGGCGGGGCGCTGCGTGCGCGCCGCGCGCATCAGCGCCGCGATGGCCTCGGCGCGCGTGTCGGCCCCGAGGCGTTCGGCGAGCATCTCCACCGGCGCTCCCACGTTGAGGCTGCCGGCGACCACGCGATCCCCGGTCGCCTTGGCCACGGGGAGCGACTCGCCCGTCAGCAGAGATTCGTCGGACGCGGTGGCCCCATCCACGAGCGGTCCGTCAGCAGGGAACGCCTCGCCCAGCGGGACGCGCAGCCGATCGCCCACGGCCAGCGCGTCCAGCGGTATCCGGTGTGCATGGCCGCTCGCGTCGACGCGCAGCGCCGTGGCCGGCAATTGCGATGTCACCTGCTCGAGCGATTCCTCGGCCCGGTGCCGCGCGCGCATTTCCAGCCATCGCCCTCCCAGCAGGAACGTGACGAACATCGAGATCGAGTCGAAGTAGACCGCATGCGCGCCGGCGCTCGAGCCGAACGTCGTGGCCGTGCTGGCCGCGAACGCGATGGCGAGCCCGAGCGCGACGGGCACGTCCATGCCGACGCGCCGGGCGCGCACGCTGCGCCACGCGCCGGAGAAGAAGGGCGATGCCGAGAACAGCAGGACCGGCAGCGTGAGCAGCCAGGATCCCCAGTCCAGCAATCGCAGGTACTCCGCGTCGATCTCGCCCGCGGCGGCGATGTACGACGGCTCGGCGAGCATCATGATCTGTGTCGCGCAGAGGCCGGCGACGAACAGCCGCCACAGCGCCGCACGGGATTCGATCCTGCGGGCGGCGCGGGCCGCCGCCGTCGTGTCCGGTGTCGCCGCATAGCCGGCGGCGCGCACGGCATGGGCGATCGCCTCCGGCCCGACGATGTCCGGATCCCATCGCACCTCGGCCGCCTGCGCCGCGGCGCTGACGTGGGCCTCGACCACGCCGGGCACGCGGCGCATGGCCTGTTCGACGGCGTCCGCGCAGGCGGCGCAGTGCATGCCGCCGATGCGCAGGGTGGTGGCGGCCAGCGTCGACATGCGCTCAGCCTTTGTCGCAGACGAGGTGGCGCCGGAGCGCGGCGCATGGCGGGAGGCGGGACATGGATCTTCGGTTTTCGACGGGTCGCGATGCGGCGATTGTTCGCGGCGGCGCGGGCAGGACGGTTGCGCTGGCGCAAGATCCGGGCGTCGCGCCGCCGGTCAGGCCGGGCCTGCCGGGGGCGCGAGGCCGAACGGCGCGGGCACCAGGCCGACGATGCGGTCGAAAAGCACCCGGTATTCCTCGTCGGGCGAGCGGCCGGTGAGCGGATCGGGCTCGCCCGCCAGTTCGGCGTCGAGTTGCCGCCAGTCCTCGTCGGTCAGGTGGCGTTCGGCGAGGGGGAAGATCTCGTCCTCCTCCAGTGCCATGTGGGCCAGGTAGAAATCGACGTACCGGCGCAGCGCACGATCGAAGTCGGCGGCGCGCGCCGGGCCGAGCATCTCGTACTCCGTCAGGGCGTGCTCGATGTCGCGGATGCGCGCGTGGCCGCGCTCATGCTCGTCGTCCAGTTGATCCAGGAGATCGCGCGCGAGCGGGGTGCGTGCCCGCAGCCGCGGGAACAGCAGCTCGGACTCCTTGCGGTGATGGCGCTTCTCGGGGAACTCGTCGACGTAGAACAGCATCGCGCGCAGGGCGTTGAAGTCGGGCGAGCCATGGCTTGCCCGGGCCTGCGCGAGCATCAGCACGAGCGTGTGCAGCAGAGCCGCCAGCGCGTCGTGTTCGTCGCGCAGCACGCGCAGGGCGGCCCGCATGACCGTTCCCGTCAGGCCTTCTTCACGTAGGCGCTGCACCAGGCCTTGCCGGCGACCTGCTTGCCGCCGAACAGCGCGCACGGCGCCGCGGCGTCGGCGGGCTTGCCCTGGTACAGCTGGCAGCCGCCGCAGGACTGGCCGGCGGCGTATTTCGGGTACTTCGCCTTGTCGGCCTTGGTGGCGTCCATCACGTAGCCGAGCGCCACGGCCTGCGGATCCTTCGGATCGACGTGGGCGG
This sequence comes from Burkholderiaceae bacterium, assembly GCA_035634455.1. Lineage (GTDB taxonomy): Bacteria > Pseudomonadota > Gammaproteobacteria > Burkholderiales > Burkholderiaceae_C > Scleromatobacter. Next base: position 20 of record DASQCX010000257.1, on the reverse strand, counting down.
CGTCGGCGGCCAGGGCGGCG
>DASQCX010000256.1:0-5052 GCA_035634455.1 Burkholderiaceae bacterium | reverse complement strand
GCTCGAGCACCAGCAGCTGGCCGTCGTGCGAGAGATCGAAGACCGAGGTCTCGATGCCTGCCAGCTGCGCGGCGCGCAGGCACAGGAACTCGTTGGCGGCCAGGCCGGGGTAGGCGTCGCTGCCGGCCTTGACGATCAGGGTCGGGATCGGGATGGCCGCGCGGACCTCGGGCACCATGATCTTGGGCTGCATGCCCGCGATGCCGGCGCCGGTGCCGAGATAGGCGCGCACGAGCTCGTCGAAGACCGTGGGCGTGTAGGCGGTGGCCAGCAGCTGCGCCTTGGTGATCGGCGGCGGCGCGTCCGCCGCCGCGGCGCCGGGCAGGCGATAGCCCAGACGCCCGATGCCGTTGTCGCCGATGAGCGCCAGCATGTGCATGGCCGTGGTCTGCTGCTTCGGGAACAGCGCCCGGATCCGCATGAACAGGTCGCCTTCCGGCAGGTTCTGGTCCATGGGCGGGAAGAGCTCGCCGGCGAGCCAGGTCAGTTGCCGGGACACGGGCATCAGGAGCGCCACCGCGGGTTGCCGGACGTCGGCGTCGACGTAGCGGAACTCGTAGTTGGACGTTTTGAGCAACTGTCCCGCGCCGGGCCGGCCGGCGATGGAGACGTCGAGCTGCGCGATCTTCTCAGGCAGCATCGTCCTCGTCCTCGTTGAAGACCTTGGCGACGTCCTCGATGCTCGGGATGCCGGCGGGCACCAGGGCCAGCTTCAGGCCCAGCACCCGCAGGACATCCACCAGCGAGGACACCGTCACGTCCTGCCCGTCCTCGATCCGGTAGATGACCTCGCGCACCTTGCCGGCCCGTTCCGCCAGGGCCTTCTTCGTGAGGCCCAGCTGCTTGCGACGTGCGGCGACCTGGGCGCCCAGTTCCGCGGGGAGCCTGGGCGTCGTCGACGGGGCGGCGGATCGCCTGGAAAGGCTTGGCGTGTCAGTCATGGCTTGCAGAATAGGCTTGATCAGCCATTAATGCAAGTTTTGACTGGCATTTCTCGGCGGCCTTGTCCCTTGTCGCCAGTCGGCTCGCTCTCAGCGCCGCCCGCCGCGCTGCTGCCACAGCGGCTTCTTGCCCTTGAGGTGCCGCTCGATGCCCTCGTTGAGCCGCGTGCGCAGGTCGATCACCTCCTCGAGGTGGCCGTAGGTGCCGGGGAAGCGCAGGTCCAGCCACAGCCACAGCGTGCACGAGCGCAGCGCCTTCTCCATGTTGTCGAGGCGGCTGTGCTCGTCGACCTCGGACAGGAACCACGGCGTGCCGGCCTGGCCGGCGTTGGCGTGGTTCCAGGCCCATTCGAGGAAGGCCTGCACCTGCGTCTCGGTGCGCGTGTCCACCGGCGCCTGCGCGTAGACGAAGCGCTGCTTGAGCGACAGCTTGCCGGCGTTGCGGTCGAGCTGCTCAGCCAGTTCCAGCATCTGCTCGAGTTCGGCGACGGCGAAGTGGGCGTCGTCGAGGCGGAGCTGGTCGACGAACACGTCCAGCACGGCACGCAGCTTCGCGAGCCCGAGGCGCGTGGCGATGGTGTCGACGTGCCACCAGTTGGGCGCGACGAAGGCCTTGAAGTCGCGCGGGGCGCGCGGCTGCCTGGGCAGCAGGTCCTTGAGCGTGCGCAGCGCCGTCGGCTCGGCCTCGCGCAGCACGCCGGCAAAGCCTTCCTCGTGCAGGCCGTAGCGGCCGGCGCGGCCGGCGATCTGGTGCACCTCGGACTCGTCGAGCAGGCGGTCGCCGACGCCGTCGAACTTCTTCAGCGTCGAGAACAGCACGCGGCGGATCGGCAGGTTCAGGCCCATGCCGATCGCGTCGGTGGCCACCAGGATGTGCGCGTGGCCGTGGGCGAAGCGCTCTGCCTCGCGCCGGCGCACCTCGGGCGGCAGCGCGCCGTAGATCACCGACACCGGATGGCCGTTGGCGGCGACCTGGTCGCGCAGCATCAGCACCTCGCGCCGGCTGAAGGCGACGACCGCGTCGCCCTTCTTCAGCGCCGGGATCGGCACCGGGCCGGGCAGCAGTTCGACGTGCTGCTTGCGCTCGAAGCTGCGCACCTTGCAGTTCTCGCCGCACAGCTTGAGCAGGTTCTCGATGGCCGGCGCGGCGTAGGCCGAGCAGATGACGATGACCTCGTTGGCCGGCACGCCGACGATGGCCTGCGTCCACGCCCAGCCGCGCGAGCCGTCGAACAGCATCTGCGCCTCGTCGATGACGGCGACGTCGATCGCCTTGGACGTGTTGACCATCTCGATGGTGCTCGAGACGACGCGGGCGTCGGGCGCCGGGTCGTTCTCCTCGCCGGTCAGCAGCGAGCAGGGCACGCCGCGGGCGACGAGGCGGTCGCGGCCCTCGAGCGCCAGCAGGCGCAGCGGCGCGAGGTAGCAGCCGTCGTGCGCGGCGGCCAGCTGCTCGAACGCCGCGTGCGTCTTGCCGCTGTTGGGCGGGCCGACATACAGCGTGACCGTGCGCTGCAGGCGGCGCGCCAGCTCGAAGCTGTCGGGGTAGCCCTGGAACGCGAGCTCGGTGTTCAGTCCGGCGAGCGCGTTGAGCTCGGCGACGTGGCGTTCCCACCGATCCTGGGCGCGCACCAGCGAGGCCTGCAGGTCGGCGAAGGCCTGCGGCCGCGCGGCCTCGGCCTGCAGGCGCTGGATCAGCGAGCCCAGGTGTTCCGGATGACCGGACTCGGCGCGCGCGACGAGGCGCTCCGCATGCTCGACGAGCGCGCCGGCCTCGGGATAGGGCGGCGGCGCGCCGATGGCGGCCTGGAACGCCTCGATGTCGCCGGTGCGATAGAACTCCCACACCGGCGCGTCGGCGATAGTCTGGCGCCAGGCCACGCGCAGCTGCACGCCGCTGGCGGGCAGGCGCACCATGTGCTGCAGGAAACGGTCGAAGCGGCCGGTCTCGCGCGTGACGCCCAGGGCCTCGAGTTCCGTCGTGCGCGCCTGCATCAGCGCGCGCACCTGCGGGCCGTTGCCCACGGTGTCGAGATGGCGCAGCGCGGCGGCGACGTGGCCGGGCGCGATCCAGCGGCTCGGGCGGCCGCCGGCCACGGCCTTCTGCAGCAGGATCAGGCCCAGGCCGTCCAGGTGCTGCTCGAAGTGCGGGGCGTGCTCGTCGATGTAGTCGGCCGGCTTGACGACCTGGGGCAGCTGGTACGCCGCGTGCTGGAGGCGGGCGATGTCCGCCGGCGTCGCGTCCGCGGGCACGCGGCTCGCGTGGCGCGCGTTGGGCAGCTTGAACGCGCGCGGCGCGGGGGCGGTGGCGGCGGGGGGCGGTGGGATCTCGGTGTCGGAGCTCATTCGGGTGCACGGGCGCGTCGCGCGCCGGGTGCGTCGTTCGGGGGAAAAACCGAAGTATGACCGCTGGAGCCGGCGGGCAGGGCACACTGCCGACGATGGATCGCCTGGAAATCGCGCTGCGCGACGGGGAAGACGCCCGCGTCGCCGCCCTGAAGCGCATGAAATGGGTCGCCGCCGGCCTGCTGGTCGCCGCGCTGGCGGGCCTGGCGCTGGCGGCGTGGCAGGGCGGACAGGGCGGCTGGGGCTGGCTGCAGTCGTTCTGCGAGGCCTCGGCCGTGGGCGCGATCGCCGACTGGTTCGCCGTGGTCGCGCTGTTCCGCCGTCCGCTGGGCCTGCCGCTGCCGCACACGGCCATCCTGCCGCGCAGCAAGGCGCGCGTCGCCGACGGCCTGGCGCATTTCGTGCGCGACCATTTCCTCGAGCCGACGTCCCTCGTGCTGCGCCTGGCCGAACTCGACCCCGCGCGCCGCCTCGGCGACTGGCTGGCCGACCCGGCCCGCGTGCGCGACTGGGTCGGCGAAGGCCGGCGCTGGGCGCTGAAGGCGGTCGGCCTGTTCGACGACGAGCGCATGCGGCGCGCGACGCTGGAGCTGGTCGTCGCCCAGGCGCGCCGCTGGAACAGCGCCGCCACCGCCGCCGACGTGCTGGCGCTGCTGACGCGCGGCGGCCGCCACCACGAACTGCTGGACGCCGGACTCGAGAAGATCGGCGGCTTCCTGGCCGAGGACGAGGTCAAGGCGCGTGTGTCCGAGCTGATGGTGCGGCACGCGCGCAAGGAATGGCCCAAGGTGATCGGCATGGTCGAACTGGTGACGCCGGTGGCGCGCGTGGCCGACGGCCTGGCCGACAAGCTCAGCGCCTCGGTGCTGGGCGAGCTGCGCGACGTGCTGTCGCAGCCCGACCACCCGGTGCGCCGGCGCTACGACCGCTGGCTGCAGGAATTCATCGAGCGGCTGCGCGGCGACGACGCGCTGGTCGCCGCCTTCGAACGCGTCAAGGAGCGGGCGATCACCGATCCCGCGGTGCTCGAATACGCCGGCACGATCTGGAACGACATCAAGCGCCTGCTGCAGGCCGACCTCGCCGACGAGCGCTCCGCGCTGGCCGAGCACGTGGCGCAGGCGATGCGCGACGTCGGCGACCGCCTGCGCGAGGACGCCAGCCTGCGCGCGTCGCTCAACGAGCACCTGCTGTCCGCGGCGGGCACGATCGCCGCCAACCTGCGCGCCGGCGTCACGACCCACATCGCGCAGACGATCAAGGACTGGGACGACCGCCAGCTCGTCGAACAGCTGGAGCTGAGCGTGGGCCGCGACCTCCAGTTCATCCGCATCAACGGCACGGTGGTGGGCGGCATCGCGGGGCTGGCGCTGCACGGGCTGCGGCTGCTGCTGCAATAGCGCGTCCGCTGCATCCGGGTGTGCGGCGCCGCGGCGCTTCGCGCGGCCGGCTAGCGTCGAAAGCGATTTCAGGCAACTCGGGTCGTCTCCCGACTCAAGCTCGGCCGTGGACGGCCGAAAAAGGGTCACGAAGGTGCGTCCCGCGACTCGCGAACACGGCCGGAGTCCCACGCAATCACCTTCAGCGCCCGGCCTCGCGCCGCGCCCGCCCGGTGAATCCTCCAGTTCCCGAGCCCCGGTTCCATCATGAATCTCAAACTCAAGTTGCCCCTGGCCTTCACCGGCGTCATCGCCGCCGTGATGGGCGCCGCTGTGTTCGGCATCCACAGCCTCAACCAGTCGGTGGCGGTCTACGAAATCGACGT
>DASQCX010000255.1:0-1887 GCA_035634455.1 Burkholderiaceae bacterium | reverse complement strand
ACCAGGGCACGGACGTCGTGCCGGTGGAGTTCATCGCGATCAAGAGGCCGGCCGCCGGCCACGACGGGCTGTACGCCGACCTGCACGTCAAGCTGCTGGCCAACTGCCTCGCGCAGTCGCAGGCGCTGATGCAGGGCAAGTCGCCGGCCGAGGCGGCGCTGGAATCGCCGCCGACGGCCTCGCGCACGATCGCGCGCGAGGTGCTCGCCGAGCATCGCGGCTTCCCGGGCAACCGCCCGAGCACGACGCTGGTGCTGGACGCGCTGACCCCGCGCACGCTGGGCGCGCTGATCGTGCTGTACGAGCACCGCGTGTTCTGCACCGGTGCCCTGTGGGGTATCAACAGCTTCGACCAGTGGGGCGTCGAACTCGGCAAGGCGCTGTGCAACGCGCTGCTGCCGCGCTTCGACAGCGGCGCCACCGACGGCCTCGACGGTTCGACGGCCGGACTGCTGACCCGGTTGCTCGGGAAGTGATGAAATGGCGGGATGCGGCCCGGGCACCGGACCGCATCCCGCCCATGTCGCTTCCGATGACTCCTGACTACAAGCCCGGCCGCGCCTTCGTCTTCGACTTCGGCCGCGTGCTGTTCCGCTGGCGCCCCGACGTGCTGCTCGCGGACGTGCTGCCGCATCGCGCCGCCGACCCCGAGAGCACGCGCCACTGGGTCGGGCAGGTGTTCCAGGCCTATGGCGGCGACTGGGGCGACTTCGACCGCGGCACCGTCGAGCCGGAGGAACTCGCGCGCCGCATCGCCGCGCGCACCGGCCTGGGCGAGGACGAGGTCGCCGCCGTCATCGCGGCCTGCCCCGGCGAACTGGAGCCGTTGCCCGACACCGTGGCCTGGCTGCGCCGCCTGCACGCGCGCGGCGTGCCGCTGCACTACCTGTCGAACATGCCGGAGCCGTTCGCGGCGCACTTCGAGCGCACGCACGACTTCATGCGGCTGTTCGAGTCCGGCGTGTTCTCGGCGCGGGTGCAACTGGTCAAGCCCGATCCGGCGATCTTCGATCACGCGGCCGCCGTGTTCGGACGCCGGCCGCAGGACCTGCTGTTCCTCGACGACCACGAGCCCAACATCGTCGCCGCCCGCGCCGCCGGCTGGCAGGCGCTGCACTTCGTCGACGCGGCGCGGGCCGAGGCCGACGTGCGGGCCCTGGGCTGGTGACGTCGCCGCTGTCGCGCGCGGCGTACGCGGCGCGCGCCCGTCGTCTTCGCGGCGCGCAAAGGCTGTAACCTCGGGGCGCGGTCACTCGCGTCCGGAGGTGGCATCCGTCCTTCCCGCCATGCCACCGGGAGCCCCGGGCGGACCGAGGCCACGCGACGATTGCAGGCGAGCCTGTCACCTCGCCGGGGAAGCGTTCCTATGCCAAAGATCCTGGTCGTGGACGACCTCCGCGACAGTGCCGACAGCCTGGCGCTGCTCTTCGAGGCGCTGGGCCACGAGACGATGACGTCCTACGACGGCCGGCAGGCCGTCGAGGCGGCGCGATCGTTCGAACCCGACATCGTCTTCCTCGACATCAACATGCCCATCCTCGACGGCTACGGCGCCGCGCGCTCGCTGCGCGACATGCGCGGCGACGCGCCGCCGGTGCTGGTCGCGCTGACCGCCGTGACCGACCCGGACGCCCGGCAGCGCGCCGACGCCGCCGGCTTCGACTTCTACGTGGCCAAGCCGGCGGACTTCAACGTGCTGATCACCATCGTCGACGACCTGTCGCGGCGCATGCAGAACCGGTCGGGCTAGGGCCTGTTCACACTACATGCGCGCCCGCGTGACTCGGCAAAAGCCTTCCCGCAAGGCGCAAAGCGCAGACGTGGCGGCGCCACGGCGAGCATTTGCAACGCGGCGGGAAGGCTTTTGCCGAGATCACCCTCCGGGCT
>DASQCX010000254.1:0-6967 GCA_035634455.1 Burkholderiaceae bacterium | reverse complement strand
GTGTTTGGCACCTCGATGTCGGCTCATCTCATCCTGGGGCTGTAGCCGGTCCCAAGGGTATGGCTGTTCGCCATTTAAAGAGGTACGTGAGCTGGGTTTAAAACGTCGTGAGACAGTTTGGTCCCTATCTTCCGTGGGCGTTGCAAGATTGAGAGAGCCTGCTCCTAGTACGAGAGGACCGGAGTGGACGCACCTCTGGTGTATCGGTTGTCACGCCAGTGGCATTGCCGAGTAGCTATGTGCGGAAGAGATAACCGCTGAAAGCATCTAAGCGGGAAACTCGTCTCAAGATGAGTCTTGCCGGGGCCTTGAGCCCCCTGAAGGGTCGTTCGAGACCAGGACGTTGATAGGTCGGGTGTGGAAGCGCAGTAATGCGTTAAGCTAACCGATACTAATTGCCCGTGAGGCTTGACCCTATAACTTTGACGATGTATTGACATCAACCCGTCAAAGACACGTGGTTTGCCTTTTCTGCTGCACGCAGTCATAATATCGATTCGAATTTCCATGAATTGGCTGGGTTGTTCCAAACAACAGCCCGGCGACCAGTTAAGCCTGATGACCATAGCGAGGTGGTCCCACTCCTTCCCATCCCGAACAGGACAGTGAAACGCCTCTGCGCCGATGATAGTGCGGGTTCCCGTGTGAAAGTAGGACATTGTCAGGCTAATATCCCAAGCACCCGCCCGAGCTGATTTCGTCAGCTCGGGCGGTTTGCTTTTGGGGGCACCCAAAACAAACGTCCAACCCCCCAAGCCGGACTCGCCTGCGCCTGCGTGCCTGCACCCGCTCACCGCGGGGCGAGCGCAGAAATGAAAACGCCCGGCACGCCGGGCATTGGTCATTGCAGCGAGAACGTCAGCCGCGCGCCGCCGCCCGCGCGCGCGAGTTCGTGGCCAATCGCATCGCGAGCCGGTCAAGCCCGCAGATCGCTCGCCAGCTTGCCGCTCGCATGCCGCTCTGCCAGCGTACGCGGCCCGCAGACGATCGTGAAGAAGTCATACGACGCCGCGTTCCCCTTGCCTGCGGGCGGGCGCAGGTACTGCAGATGCACCTCGCGCCGCTCGCGCCGCATCGCGGCGAACTCCAGCCCACCAGCGGCGGCCTTGAACGGTGGCGAGGCCTGGTGGCCCTTCAGCTGCGCCGCTTGCGGCCAGGGCGGGGCCTGCCAGAAGGCCGCGCTATCGGACGACGCGGAATAGTCGTGCCAGGTCAGCGCGGCGCTCTCGGCCAGGACGTCGAGTTCCTGGCGGAAGCGTCGGGCTCCCGGCCACGCGGAGGCGATCGGGATGCATTGGCCCAGGGTGACGAGCGACAGCGTGGTGCTCTTGTTCGCGCGGCGACTGTCGACGACGTCGACCAGCCTGGGCATCGCGCGCGCGAGCACGCTCGCCGCCAGGATGGTGCCCGAGCTGTAGCCCAGCACCATGATCTCGCGCAGCGGCGCCGCGCCCGGCTGGCGCATCCGGGCCTCGACGGCCGCGACCAGTCGGTCGGCCATCTCGTCGAGCCGCGCGTCGAGCGCCGGCACCTCGCCGATCGCCTGCTCGCGCATGAAGGCGAGCAGGCGCAGCATCCACTCGCAGTCGACCCAGTGCGCCACGAACCGCCACAGCAACCCGCCCGCGAGCAGGCCCACGATCAGTGCCGCCGGGGCCGGCAACAGCCCGCTCAATGCCAGTAGTCCGCCGACGACCAGAGTTCCCGCGCCCAACGATCCGAGACCGACGACCAACGGAAACATCGCCAGCCGGAATGCCGAAGGCGCCGTGCGCCACACCTGCGCGAGGACGCCCGTGGAGACGCCGCGCACATAGACGTTCCAGTAATCGCGTGCGAGCGTCGCCGTCGTGCGCTTCCAGTGGCGGCGCACGATGTCGTCCCAGCGCATGAAATGCACCCGCGTGCGCATCGTCTCCGGACGCCGGCTCAGCCCCGTCGGCGCCCCGCGCCACAGCGAGGTCCAGACCGATGCCCAGCGCCCGATCCGAAGGCGCTTGCCGAGCGCCAGCGTCTCGTCGTGGCCGGCGTTGCGCTGCGCGATGCCGCTGCGGAACAGCCGGTGGTAGAAGGTCGCGCTCTTCGGATCGAAGCCGCTGAAGAAGAACACCAACCGATCGGGCGCGTCCGACTGCAGGCGCAGCTCGGCCGGCGTCGTGAGCCGCGGCGCCGGCGCCGACATGTCGACGAAATCCTCGCCCGGGATCGTCGTGTCGTCGGGGTCGGCGACGGCCTGCGCTCTAGCAAGCATGCGCTTGGACCGCGATGCGGCCTTCGTGCTCGAGCAGCGCGCCGTCGTCGACGAGGCGCCGCACATGCGTGACCGCCCAGGCGGCGGCGCCCGCGTCGTCGAGCCCGGCGCGGCGCGCCACGGCACGGTAGATCGGCGTGCGCTGCATCCAGGCGACCAGCTCGGCGAACCCGGCCTCGCGTACCTCCAGCAGATGGAACATCAGCAGCGCGCGCGCCGCGTGCTGGGCATGGCGCTCGGGGTGCTTCTCGAAGGCGGCGACACGCGCGCGGCTCGCGGCCAGCGCGCTGCCGACGTCGTCGAAGGGCCGGCCGTGCCCCGGCAGCACGGCGCGCGGCTGCAGGCGCTCGATCAGCGACAGGGTCGCGCGCGTCGGCCCGAAGCCGTCCTCGCCGACCAGCTCGGGAAAGATGATCGCGAGCCGCTCCTCCCACAGCGCATCGCCGGCGATCAGCGTGCGGGTCTGCGGCTCGAACAGCATCACGGCGTCCATGTCGTGGCCAGGCGCCGCGTGGATCTCCCAGCGTGCCACGCCGAGCTCGATCGAGCCGCCCGGCACCAGCGCGTGATCGGCGGCGAAGCGCGGGCAAGGCTGGTCGGTGAGGCGGTAGCTGAGCGCCTCCTCGTCCCAGCGTTCGACCGCGCCGACGCTGGGCGACGGGACCCACGTCTCGACGCCGCCGCGCGCCTGCAGCGCCGCGTTGCCGCCGCAATGGTCGGAGTGCAGGTGCGTGTTGACGATGCGGCCGAGCGGCGCGCCGCCCAGCGCGTGGTCGACCAGCGCCAGCGTCTGCGCCGCATGCGTGCTGAAGCCGGTGTCGACGACGGTGGCAGGGGCCGCGCCCCGTGCGCGGAAGACCGCCTGGTTCGCCGACAGCCAGCCGCGCTCGATCACGCGAAGGCCCAGCGTCTCGAGCAGCCGCGACGCGATGCCGCCCGATCCGCGGGAATCGTCCAGGGGCATCGAGGCAGGCTGTGGAGCGGAAGACGCGGCGGCTGGCACGATGCGGGCGGGGAAACCTTCAGGAAGTCGAGGAACGCAACTCGCGCCGCATGATCTTGCCGACGTTGGACTTGGGCAGTTCATCGCGGAATTCGATGAACCTCGGACGCTTGTACGCCGTGAAATTCTCGCGGCAATAGGCGGCGATATCTTCCTCGGCGAGCGCCGGATCGCGACGAATGACGAACAACTTCACGGCCTCGCCCGATCGTTCGTCCGGGATGCCGATCGCCGCGCATTCGAGCACGCCGGGATGCAGGTTCACGACCTGCTCGATTTCATTTGGATACACGTTGAAGCCCGAGACCAGGATCATGTCCTTCTTGCGGTCGACGATGCGCACGTAGCCCTGTTCGTCCATGATGCCCACGTCGCCCGAGCGGAAGAAGCCGTCGTCGGTCATGACCTTCGCGGTCTCGTCCGGGCGCCGCCAGTAGCCTGCCATCACCTGCGGGCCGCGGATGCAGATCTCGCCCGCGGTGCCGAAGGGCACGTCGACCCCGTTGTCGTCGCGGATCGCGATGTCGGTGGACGGGATCGGCAGGCCGATGGTGCCGGTGAATTCGCGCTTGTCGAGGCGGTTGCTCGTGGCCACGGGCGAGGTCTCGGACAGGCCGTAGCCCTCGACCACCGGACAGCCCGTGATCTCGAGCCAGCGTTGCGCCGTGGCCTGCTGCACGGCCATGCCGCCGCCGTTGGAGATGACGAGCTCGGAGAAGTCGAGCTTCGCGAACTCCGGGTCGTTGGCCAGTGCGTTGAACAGCGTGTTCACGGCCGGGAACATGTTGACCTTGTAGGCCTTGAGCGTCTTGATGAAGCCGGAAATGTCGCGCGGGTTCGGCACGAGGATGTTCATCGCCCCCAGCCGAGCGCCGAACATGTAGCAGATGGTCAGCGCATAGATGTGGTACAGCGGCAGCGCGCAGACGATGGACAGCGGCTTGTCGCCCAACCGGTCGAACATCGGCTTGAACCAGGCCTCGCTCTGCAGGATGTTGGCCACGACGTTGCGATGCAGCAGCGTCGCGCCCTTGGACACGCCCGTCGTCCCGCCCGTGTACTGCAGGAACGCGATGTCGTCGCCGGTCAGCGCCACCGGTTGCAGCGCGAGGCGCGTGCCCTGCGCGACGGCCATGTTGAAGCGCGTGACGCTGCGCCCCTCGTCGATCGGCAACCGGAACTCGGGCACCATCTTCTTGACGTGGCGCAGCACGAAGTTCACGAGCTGGCCCTTGGCGAAGCCCAGCATGTCGCCCATCGCGGCGAGCACGACATGGCGCACGTCGGTCTTGGCGACGACAGCCTCGAGCGTGTGCGCGAAGTTCTCCAGCACGACGATGACCGTCGCGCCCGAGTCCTGCAGCTGGTGCTGCAGCTCGCGCGCCGTGTACAGCGGATTCACGTTGACGACGACCCCGCCGATGCGCAGGACCGCGCCGATCGCGACCAGGTACTGCGGCACGTTGGGCATCATGAGCGCGACGCGGTCGCCGCGCTTGACGCCGCGCGACTGCAGCCACGCGCCTAGCGCCCGCGAGCGCTCGTCGATGTCGCCGTAGCTGAAGCGCGCGCCCATGCAGGCCGCGGCGTCGCGCTTCGCATGCGTCGTCCAGGACTCTTCCAGCAGCGGCACCAGCGAGGAATAGGTGTCCACGGCGACCTCGCCGGGCACCCCGGGCGGGTATTGGGTCAACCAGGGGCGCGGCATGTCGGTGGTGCTGGCGGGGGCGGCGGAGGCGAGGGCGTCGTTCATGGTTGGACATTCTTGATCCACGGGGCCGCCGCCGCACCCCGGGAAACCGGCTATGGCAACCAGGCCAGCGGATCGTCCGACGCGAGCGGACTTGTCGCGGCGGCGACAGCGGCGGGGTCGAACAGCCGTTGCGCGAGCGTGGTCTCGCGCGTCCGGATCGTCGCCAGGAACTCGCGTGCGCCGCGCATCGTGCCGAAGGCGTCGAAGCCGGCTTCCAGGAACGCCTGCAGCGCGCCCAGGCCAGCGGCGCGCGCGGGACCGCGCATCGCCTTCAGGCTGGCGCGCAGGACGAGGCTGCGCGTGTGGCGATCCAGCGACGTGCCGATGCGCATCACCAGCTCGAGCTGGCGCATCCGGCTGGCGGGCTCGCCGGTGGCCTGCCAGGCGCGCGTGTACGCCATCCGCGTCGGCGCGGTGCCGTTCAGGCGGGTCGCCATGGTGGAGTCGAGCCGTTCCGACAGCGCATGCACCGCGGCCAGCGCTTCGACCGTCTCGACGATGTCTTCCGGAAACAGCCGCACGAGCGCGGGCACGATGCGGCCGAACTGCGCATCGCGCTGCGCGAAGTCCTGCGGGCCGTACAGCTCGTCGACGAAGAAGCGGGCCGCGGCGCCGTAGCGCGGATGGTCGAAGAGATCGGCGTGCGTGCGCTCGAAGCGGGCCTGCTGGTACGCCTTCAATGCGCCCACGCCGGCCGCCAGCGCCGGCGCGGCGGCGCGCCGCTGGCGCTCGGCGTCGACCGCGGCCAGCGACTGCAGGATGCGGGGGGCGATGTCGCTCATGCCGGCAAGGGTATCAGCCGCGACCGCCGACACCGCCGGCCGGCCGGATCCGTGGCGGGCTCCTGACGCCCGCGGGCATGCCATCGAGCCGCGCGGCCCCGCCTGCGTGATACTGGCCGGATGATCGCGCGCGTCGTCCGCATCCTGTTCGTGGCCTGGTTCGTCCTGCTGGCCGGCCTGGTCGCCCTCGCGCGATCGACCGATTGGACGCCTGGCTGCTGCATCGGCCTGTACCTGCTGCTGTTCGGCCATCCGACGCTGCTGGCCATCGAGATGCTGCTGGCCCGGCACATCGCCGCGCGCAGCGACGCGCCGCGCGCGCGTTGGCGCGACCTGCCGCGCGCCGTCCTGCGCGAGTGGATCGAGTCGACCGCCGTCTTCGGCTGGCGCATGCCCTGGCGTTCCAACGCGATCGAGGACCATCTGCCCACGACCTCGCGCGGCCTGCGCGGCGTGGTCTTCATCCACGGCTACCTCTGCAACCGCGGGCTGTGGAATCCGTGGATGCGGCGCCTGCGCAGGCTCGATCGCGCGTTCGTCGCGGTGAATCTGGAACCGGTGTTCACGACCCTCGACGAATACGTGCCGCAGGTCGAGCGCGCCGTGCGCCGCATGGAGACCGCCACCGGGCTGGCGCCGGTGATCGTGGCGCACAGCATGGGCGGACTCGTCGCCCGCGCATGGCTGCGCTCGCGCGCGACCCACAAGCGCAGCGACGGCACCGCCGAGGCCGCGCGCCTGATCACGATCGGCACGCCGCATCGCGGCACGTGGCTGGCCAGGCTCGCGCGTCCGGTCAACGCGCGCCAGATGCGCATCGGCAGCCGCTGGCTCACGACGCTGACCGGGCGGGAGCCGCCGACGCTGCAGGGCCTGATCACGAGCTGGTGGAGCGAGTGCGACCAGATCGTCTACCCGCCGCCCACGGCGGTGTTCCCGGGCAGCGAGGCCAAGCAGCTGCGCGGGGTGGGCCACATCGCGCTGACGGCGCGCGAGGAGATCTGGAACGAGATCCGGCGGCGGATCGACTACTGAACCTAGGGCCTGTTCACACTACATGCGCGCCCGCGTGACTCGGCAAAAGCCTTCCCGCAAGGCGCAAAGCGCAGACGTGGCGGCGCCACGGCGAGCATTTGCAACGCGGCGGGAAGGCTTTTGCCGAGATCACCCTCCGGGCT
>DASQCX010000253.1:0-3127 GCA_035634455.1 Burkholderiaceae bacterium | reverse complement strand
GAGCAGGTCGACATCGAGATGCCGATGATGCGGCGCGACGGCACCACCTTCACCGGTCGGCTGCTGGCCAAGGCGCTGGATCCGGCGCAACCGGCCAGCGGCACGATCTGGCTGGCCGAGGACGTCACCGAGCGGCGCGGCTTCGAGCAGGCGCTGGCCCGCGCGCGCGACGAGGCCGAGGCGGCCAACCGCGCCAAGAGCGCGTTCCTGGCCAACACCAGCCACGAGATCCGCACGCCGCTGAACGCGCTGGTGGGCCTGGCGCAGCTCGCGCGCACGCCCGAGGTCGACGACCTGCGGCGGCTGCAGTACATCGAGCAGATCTGCGAGTCGGCCGATACCCTGTCGGGCATCCTGTCGGACATCCTGGACCTGTCCAAGATCGAGGCCGGCAAGCTGATCGTCGACCGCGTCGCGTTCGACCTGCGCGGGCTCATCGGCACGCTCAGGCAGGCCTACGGCGCGCTGGCCGACACCAAGGGCCTGCGGCTGCACGTCAACGTCGACGAGCAGGTGCCGCAGCACGTGCTGGGCGACCCGATGCGGCTGCGGCAGGTGCTCACCAACTACCTCACCAACGCGCTGAAGTTCACGACCACCGGCAGCATCATGCTCAACGTGCAGCGCGGCGCCGGCTACCGCCTGCGCTTCGAGGTGATCGACACCGGCGCCGGCATGGACGGCGCCGCGCTGGCGTGCCTGTTCCAGCCGTTCAGCCAGGTCGACAACTCGCTCACGCGCAAGGTCGGCGGCACCGGGCTGGGGCTGTCGATCTGCAGCGAGCTCGCGCGCCTGATGGACGGCGACGTGGGCGTCAGCAGCGAACCCGGCAAGGGCAGCGTGTTCTGGGTCGAGCTGCCGCTGCCGCCGGTCAGCGCGCGGCAGCTGGAGGAGCGCGAGAGCACGTCGGGCCTGGACGTCCTGCAGGGCACGCGCGTGCTGATGGTGGAGGACAACGCCGTCAACATGATGATTGCCGTGGCGCTGCTGGAGCGCTGGGGCGCGATCGTCGACCAGGCCAGCGACGGCCCCGGCGCGCTCAGCGCCGTCGACCATGCGCAGCAGTCGGGCGACCCGTTCGACATCGTGCTGATGGACGTGCAGATGCCCGGCATGAGCGGCCACGAGGTCACGCGCCGCCTGCGCCAGCGCTACGACCGCCACGCGCTGCCCATCGTGGCGCTGACGGCGGCGGCGCTGGTCTCCGAACGCGAGGACGCGCTCGCCGCCGGCATGAACGACTTCCTGACCAAGCCGATCGACGCCGAACGCCTGCGCCAGACGCTGTGCCACGTGCTGCTGGAGGCCGAGGCGCACGGCCAGGCCTGAGAACGACCCCGCGCGCGCCTACACTGGCGCGATGCAAGCACTGACCACCTCCGCGCGTCCGCGCATCGGCTGGGGCCTGATCGGCGCCGGCCGCATCTCCGACCAGCTCGCGCGCGCGCTGGCGCACGTGCCCGAGGCACGGCTCGTGGCCGTGGGCTCGCGCGACGCGGCCAAGGCGCAAGCCTTCATCGACCTGCCGCGCGGCGACGAGGCGCCGGCCAGGCCCGTGCGCGCGCACGGCAGCTACCGTGCGCTGGTGGAGGATCCCGAGGTCGACGTCGTCTACATCGGCACGCCGCACCCCGACCACGTCGACTCGATGAAGCTCGCGCTCGCGGCCGGCAAGGCGGTGCTGTGCGAGAAGCCGTTCACGCTGAACCGGCGCGAGGCCGAGGCCGCCGTCGCGCTGGCGCGCAGGCACGACGTCTTCCTGATGGAGGCGATGTGGATGCGCTACGTGCCGGCGATGGTCGAGCTCAAGCGCCTGGTCGCGCAGGGCGCGATCGGCGAGCCGGTCTCGGTGTCGGCCGACTTCGGCTTCGCCGCCGCGGGCCTGCCGGCGAGCCACCGCGTGCTCGCGCCCGAGCTCGCCGGCGGCGCGCTGCTGGACATCGGCATCTACCCGCTGAACTTCGCGGCCTTCCTGCTGGGCGACATCGTCGGCGTGCAGGCCGACGCCCAGCTCGGACCCACGGGCGTCGACGTCCACACCGTCTTCAACCTGCGCCACGCCGGCGGCCAGCGCAGCCAGGGCATGTGCTCGCTGCGCGCGACCACCGGCTGCCACGCGACGGTGCTGGGCACCGACGGCCGCATCGACGTCACGCCGCCGTTCTACGCCGCGCAGCAGCTCAGGCTCGCGCGCGGCACGCAGCCGGCGGAGGAGGCGGGGCCGGTCGAGATCATCGATCGCCCGTGGCGCGGCACGCGCTACGTCGCGCAGGTCGAGGAGGTGCACCGCTGCCTGCGCGCAGGGCTGGCCGAGAGCCCGGTGATGCCGCTGGACGAGACGGTGGCGCTCGTGGGCTGGATGGACGCGATGCGCGCCCAGTTCGGCCTGCGCTACCCCGGCGAATGAGATGAGGCTGTTCGTCGTGTTCGCGCTCGGGGCGCTGTACGGTCTGGCCATGCGCCTGGTCTTCGGCTCGCCGGTGCTGGATCATCCCGCCAACCATCTGGCGACCGGGCCGATGCTGGGCACCTTCGTCGTGCTGGTGCCCGTGCTGATCGGCGTCTTCACGGTGCACGCGGTGCGCAGGCGGCCGCCGGGCCTGCTGTTCGCGCTGTTCGGGCCCTGGGTGCCGACGATCTGCTTCGCGATCGGCACGGGCGTGGCGCTGATCGAAGGCAGCATCTGCATCGTGATGGCGCTGCCGATCTTCTGCCTCGTGAGCTCGCTGGGCGGACTGCTGTGCTGGATCGTGCTGAAGTTCGTCGACGTGCCGCGGGGCAGCGTGAATGCGCTGATGCTGCTGCCGCTGCTGCTCGCCTGGCCCGAGTCGCGGCTGCCGCTGGAGGATTCGATGGGCCGCAGCGCGGCGGCCGTCCACATCGCGGCCCCGCCCGAGGCGGTGTGGGGCCTCGTCAACCGAGCGACGGCGATCGAGCCTTCCGAGATGAGCACGGGCCTCGCCTATCGCATCGGCCTGCCTTATCCGGTCGAGGCGGTCACGCAGGCGACGGCGACCGGCCGCGTGCGCAAGCTGCGCTGGACCGGCGGCGTGGCGTTCGACGAGCCGATCACGGCCTGGGAGGAGAACCGCTACATCGCCTGGCGTTATGCATTCGACGCCCGCTC
>DASQCX010000252.1:0-12190 GCA_035634455.1 Burkholderiaceae bacterium | reverse complement strand
CTGGTCGACCTATCCCGAGCGCCTGCAGGCCGCCGGCATCAGCTGGAAGGTCTACCAGGACGTCGGCACCGGCCTGACCGCCGACGGCTACTGGGGCTGGACCGCGAACCCGTACATCGGCAACTACGGCGACAACTCGCTGCTGTACTTCCACCAGTACCAGAACGCGCAGCCCGGCTCGCCGCTGTACGAAGGCGCGCTCACCGGCACCAACGTCCTGGGCGATCCGACGCAGACCTTCTTCGACATCCTCAAGGCCGACGTCGCCAAGGGCACGCTGCCGCAGGTGTCGTGGATCGTCGCGCCCGAGGCGTTCAGCGAGCACCCGAACTGGGCGCCCAACTTCGGCGCCTGGTACACGTCGCAGGTGCTGCAGATCCTGACCTCCAACGAGGAGCTGTGGAGCCAGACGGCGCTGTTCATCACCTACGACGAGAACGACGGCTTCTTCGACCACGTGGTGCCGCCCACGCCCGCGCAGACGCCGGCGCAGGGCCAGTCGACGGTGTCGGTGGCCAACGACTTCTTCGCGGGCAACGCGAACTACCCGGCCGGCCCGTACGGCCTGGGCCAGCGCGTGCCGATGATCGTGGTCTCGCCGTGGACGCGCGGCGGCTGGGTCTGCTCGGAGGTGTTCGACCACACCTCGCTGATCCGCTTCATCGAGCAGCGCTTCGGCGCCGGCAACGGGGGGCTGCGCGAGTCCAACATCACGCCGTGGCGCCGCGCGGTCTGCGGCGACCTGGTGTCGGCGTTCAACTTCGCGAGCCCCAACGACGTCGTGCCGGCGCTGCCGAGCACCACCGGCTACCTGCCGGCGGACAGCCTGCGCCATCCGAGCTACGTGCCGACGCCGCCGGCCGTGCAGGCGATGCCCAGCCAGGAGTCCGGCCTCAAATGGTCGCGCGCGCTGCCCTACAGGCTCGCCGCGCACGGCCGCATCGACTCGACGCATCGCACGTACCAGATCGACTTCGTCAACCAGGGCGACGCGGGCGCGGTGTTCCGCGTGAGCGTGGCCGGGAGCGCCGACGCGCCGCGCACCTACACCGTCGAGCCGGGCAAGCGCCTGCACGACGGCTGGACGACGGTGCCGTCCAACGGCCGCTACGGCTTCGTCGTCACCGGCCCGGGCGCGTTCCACCGCGAGTTCGCCGGCGACGCCGTCGCCGCGGCGACCGGCTCGCGCATCGCGCCGGAGGCGCGCGTCGAGCACGGCGGCCTCGGCGACGACAGCGTGCGCCTGCTGCTGACCAACGAGGGCGCGACGCCGGTCACGCTGACGGTGGCGGCCAACGCCTACTCGCGCTCGCCGGCGCGCCGGTACCGGCTCGCGCCGGGCGCCTCGGTCGAGGATCGCTGGTCGGTGGCGGACAGCCACGGCTGGTACGACCTGTCCGTGACCTGCGACGCCAGCGCGGCCTTCCTGCGCCGCATGGCGGGCCGGGTCGAGAACGGCCGCCCGCGCGTGAGCGATCCGGCCACGGCCTGACGCCGCGATCCCGTGCCGGCCTCAGGGTGCGGCGTCCGGCCCCGGGATCACCGCGGTCGCCCACGGCGCGTGCAGCCGCCAGCCGAGCGACTCGTACAGCCGCCGTCCCTGGTCGGTGGCCACGAGCGCACCGACGTGGCGCCCGTGCGTGCGCGCCAGCGCCTGCAGCGTGTGCATCACCGCGCGCCCGAGGCCGCGCCGCTGGTGCGCGGGTTCGGTGACGATGCGGTCGTAGATCGCGAACGTCTCGTCGAGCGCGACATGGCCCGATGCCGCCAGGTCGCCGCCCGGCGTGAGCACGCGGACGTGGGCGCGGCCACTGCGCGCGCCTTCGTCGTCGACGTGCAGCGCGTAGCCCGGCGGCAGCGCGCCGCCGCCGGGGAACGGGCGCGCGTCGCAGGCCATCATCCAGTGCTGCTCCTCGATCCGCCAGCGCCCGGGCAGCAGCGCGCGCAACTCGTCGGAGGTGGCGCAGGCCTTCAGGTAGATCCACGGCTGCGCGATCGCCGCGCCGAGATCGCGCAGCGCCGGCGACGGCCGCGCGAAGACGTAGCGCGCGGCCTGCGTCGGCAACCCGACCTCGATGCGGAAGCCGTCGGCGTGCGGCGTCGGCGGCGCCACCTCGCGGGTGCGGGCCCAGCCGCGGATCCAGGCCAGGAAGATCTCGTCGGGCGATGCGGAGCGGGCGTGCGGCATGGGGCGCGATTATCGCGACCCGACGCGCGTCAGAGGATCATCGGCGTGCAGGCGTGCAGGTCCACGGGCGCTTCGCACAGCACCGCATGAAAACGTTGCAGCACGGCCGGCGCCATCCGGGCGGCCTCCGGCGACAGGTAGAACGCGTAGTCCCCGACGTGCCCGTGCGCCATGAACACCTCCGCCGCCGCCGGCTCGCCGGCGCTGCCATAGGCGTCCCCGAGCGCCAGCACGAGCTCCGCCGCCTCGGCCTCGTGCGCGCCGCGGTGGTCGAATCGGATGCAATGCCAGTCCATTGCCGGCTCCTCGGGGCAATCGTCGGCAGGCGTGGGCAATCGTCGTGCCCGGGTGTGGCGCGCGCTGCTGCGACAATGCGCAGTCGCCCCGGTGGTGAAATTGGTCAGACACTCGGGACTTAAAATCCCGCGCCCTCACGGGCATGCCGGTTCGAGTCCGGCCCGGGGTACCACGCGAGCGGCACGTTCGCCTGGGAGAAGCTGTCGTCGATGTCGGCGCGCGCGTCTCAGCAGTGCGCCGCGCCCACGCGGCCGATCACGACCTCGTAAGGCGTCATCCCCGCCGAGGCGAACAGCGCCAGCGTCGCCACCAGCCAGCCGTCCTGTTCACTCAACGTGACGTCGTGCAGCCATTCGCGCGATGCGGGTGCGCGTGCGGACGGCGTTCCGACGAACGCGAAGGCGTTGCCGCGCCGTCCCAGCATCAGGTCGCGTATGGCTTGCATGTCGCAGGCATCCAGCCCGCGCTCGGCGACGGCCAGCGCGTAGGCCCACTTGGCGATCGAGTGGGCGTAGGCGTGCGGGTCGTGCAGCGGCGGCGCGGCCGCGACGGCATGGCGGGCGGGCGCGCCCAGATTCAGCGTGCAGGCGACGAAGTCGACGCGCGACGGGGCAGTGCCGCGATCGGCGCCGGCCAGCAGTCCGGCGGGCTCGAACACCGGCAGCGAGAAGCCGCGCGGGAACGCCTCGGGCGCGAGTTCCGCCGGTTCGTCGCCGCAGCCTTCGAGGACGATCGCCGGCAGCCGGCCCGGGCCCTTGGCGCGGGCGCGGCGGCGCTTGAGCGCGAGCAGGGTCTTGGGCACCGCGAACTCGCGATCGAGCGTCAGTTGCTCCAGGCGCCCGGTGACTCGGCGGCAGGGCTCGCAGACGGCGTCGCGCAGCGTCAGGCGGCCGCCGAGGGCGCGCGGGATCAGGTGTTCCTCGGTCAGCCGCACGTCGCTGCTGCCGGCCGCGAGGCAATACATGCAGCGGCCCAGCGGCGCGTGGCGCGCGCGGCGCATGTCGGTCGACGGCCGGGCGTGCGCGGCGCGCGTCATGCGCGCGAGGGCGGGCGCAGGCGAGGGCACGATGGCGGACGCGGCCGAAGGGATGCCGGACGCGCTCAGCAGCGCATGTCCCGCACGTCGACCTGCAGGCCCAGCCAGCGCCGCGCGAACGACTGCAGCACCTGCGGCGAGCCGCTGCTCCAGGCGCGCAGCGCGGGCGCGTGGGCCGCCTGGGCGTCGGCCTCGCCGCGGGCGACGAGTTCGTCGGCGAAGCGCGCGGTCTGGCGCGCGATGGCCTCGGCGGTGTCGACCAGCTGCACGCGGGGCAGGGCGCGCTCGAACAGTTCGCGCGCGAAGACGTAGTGCGTGCAGCCGAGCACGGCGACGTCGACCCCGGCGTCGCGCAGCGGCGCGCAGTAGCGCTCGACCAGCACGTCCAGGCCGCTGCCCTGGGCGTCGGCGGCCTCGATGGCGTCGGCCAGGCCGGGGCAGGGCTGCAGCACGAGCAGGGCGCCGCCGGCGTGGGCCTCGGCGAGGCGGCGGAACTTCTCGCTGGCCAGCGTGCGCGTGGTCGCCAGCACGCCGACGCGGTGCGCGGCGCTCAGCGCGACCGCGGGCTTCACGCCGGGCTCGACGCCCACCACCGGCAGCGCCGGCCAGGTCGTGCGCAGCCGGGCGACGGCCGCGGCGGTGGCGGTGTTGCAGGCGACGACGATCATCTGCGCGCCTTGTTCGCCCAGGAAGCGCGCGATACGCTCGGACCGGTCGCACAGGAACTCCTCGCTGCGGTCGCCGTAGGGCGCGTGGGCCGTGTCCGCCGCATAGAGCAGTTCGGCGTGCGGCAGCCGCGCGCGCACGGCCTGCATCACCGAGAGCCCGCCGACGCCGGAATCGAAGATGCCGATGCGCACGGGCTGGGGTGCGGCGGACGGCGAGGCGGGGACGGGGTTGGCTTGGCGCGACATGGCCTCGAAGTCTATTGGAATCCTGGAGCGTTGCATCTAAAATAGCACGATCGTTCGTTTTATTCTTCGAGAAGTTGCTTCGGGAAGAAGGGTCCCGCGGTCGCCAGACCACTAGAATCAACCCGTATTCCGTTTACGTTAACGTCAATTGCCCTGAGGAGTTCTGCGTCATGAAGGTTCTGGTGCCCGTGAAACGCGTCGTCGACTACAACGTGAAGGTTCGCGTCAAGTCGGACGGCACCGGCGTCGACATCGCCAACGTCAAGATGAGCATGAACCCGTTCGACGAGATCGCCGTCGAGGAGGCCGTGCGCCTCAAGGAAAAGGGCGTCGTCACCGAGATCATCGCCGTCTCGTGCGGCGTGACCCAGTGCCAGGAGACGCTGCGCACCGCGATGGCCATCGGCGCCGACCGCGGCATCCTGGTCGAGACCCCGGCCGACCTCGAGCTGCAGCCGCTGGCCGTCGCCAAGCTGCTCAAGGCGCTGGTCGACAAGGAGCAGCCGGGCCTGGTGATCCTGGGCAAGCAGGCGATCGACGACGACTGCAACCAGACGGGCCAGATGCTGGCAGCGCTGGCCGACCTGCCGCAGGCCACGTTCGCGTCCAAGGTCGAGCTCAGCGCCGACTCGGTCACCGTCGCGCGCGAAGTCGACGGCGGCTCCGAGACGCTGAAGCTGTCGCTGCCGGCCATCGTCACCACCGACCTGCGCCTGAACGAGCCGCGCTACGTGACGCTGCCCAACATCATGAAGGCCAAGAAGAAGCAGCTCGACATCGTCAAGCCCGACGCGCTGGGCGTGGACGTGGCGCCGCGCATCAAGACGCTCAAGGTCAGCGAGCCGCCCAAGCGCGGGGCCGGCGTGAAGGTGCCGGACGTGGCGACCCTCGTGGCCAAGCTGAAGAACGAAGCCAAGGTCATCTGACCATTGCCCCGGAGACATTGATCAAATGACCACCCTCGTCATCGCAGAACACGACAACGCCGCGCTCAAGGGCGCGACGCTCAACACCATCACCGCCGCGGCTCAAGTGGGCGGCGACGTCCACGTGCTGGTGGCCGGCCACGACGCCGGCGCCGTCGCGGCCGCGGCTGCCGCCGTCGCGGGCGTGAGCAAGGTGCTGCACGCCGACTCGCCGGCCCTGGCCGAGGCGCTTGCCGAGAACCTGGCCGCGCAGGTGCTGGCCGTGTCTTCGGGCTACTCGCACATCTTCTTCCCGTCGACCGCCAACGGCAAGAACACCGCGCCGCGCGTGGCCGCCAAGCTCGACGTCGGCCAGTTGAGCGACATCAGCAAGGTCGTCAGCGCCGACACCTTCGAGCGCCCGATCTACGCCGGCAACGCCATCGCCACGGTGCAGTGCTCGCAGCCCGTCAAGGTCGCCACGGTGCGCACCACCGGCTTCGACCCCGCCGCCGCGACCGGTGGCTCGGCAGCCGTCGAGACCATCGCCGCCGTCGCCGATGGCGGCAAGGCGACGTTCGTCGGCAAGGAGATCGCCAAGCTCGATCGCCCCGAGCTGACCGCCGCCAAGATCATCGTCTCGGGCGGCCGCGCGATGGGCTCGAGCGAGAAGTTCAACGAAGTGCTGACGCCGCTGGCCGACAAGCTGGGCGCCGCGCTCGGCGCCTCGCGCGCCGCCGTCGACGCGGGCTACGCCCCGAACGACTGGCAGGTGGGCCAGACCGGCAAGATCGTCGCGCCGCAGCTGTACGTCGCGTGCGGCATCTCGGGCGCGATCCAGCACCTGGCCGGCATGAAGGACTCGAAGGTCATCGTCGCGATCAACAAGGACGAGGAGGCCCCGATCTTCTCGGTGGCCGACTACGGACTGGTGGCGGACCTGTTCGTCGCCGTGCCCGACCTGATCAAGGCTCTCTGAGCCCGATCGGACGACTGACCTGAACGAACAGGGGCGCTCGCCGAAGCGCCCCTTTTTTTGCCAGTGTGGAGACAAAGATGACCTACCGAGCCCCCGTCAAGGACATGCTCTTCGTGATGAAGGAGCTGGCCGGGATCGACGAACTGACGAAGATCCCTGCGTTCGCCGACGCCGGCTTCGACACCGCGCAGGCGGTGCTCGAGGAATGCGCCAAGTTCAACGAGGACGTCGTGGCGCCGCTCAACGTCGAGGGCGACCGCAACCCGTCGTGGTTCAAGGACGGCAAGGTCACCGCCACGCCCGGCTTCAAGGAGGCGTTCAAGCAGTTCGGCGAGGGCGGCTGGCAGGGCCTGCAGCACCCGACCGACTTCGGCGGCCAGGGCCTGCCCAAGCTGATCGGCGCGGCCTGCGGCGAGATGATCAACTCGGCCAACGTCAGCTTCGCGCTGTGCCCGCTGCTGACCGACGGCGCGATCGAGGCGCTGCTGACGGCCGGCTCCGACGAGCAGAAGACGAAGTACCTGCCCAACATGCTGTCGGGCAAGTGGACGGGCTCGATGAACCTGACCGAGCCGCAGGCCGGCTCCGACCTGGCGCTGGTGCGCACGCGCGCCGAGCCCCAGGCCGACGGCACGTACAAGGTGTTCGGCACGAAGATCTTCATCACCTGGGGCGAGCACGACATGGCCGAGAACATCGTGCATCTCGTCCTTGCGCGCGTCTCGGGCGCGCCCGAAGGTGTCAAGGGGATTTCGCTGTTCATCGTGCCCAAGTTCCTGGTCGACGCCGACGGCTCGCTGGGCGCGCGCAACGACGCGCACTGCGTGAGCATCGAGCACAAGATGGGCATCAAGGCGAGCCCGACCTGCGTGCTGCAGTTCGGCGACCACGGCGGCGCTGTCGGTTACCTCGTCGGCCAGGAGAACCGCGGCCTCGAGTACATGTTCATCATGATGAACGCGGCCCGCTTCGGCGTCGGCGTGCAGGGCATCGCGGTGGCCGAGCGCGCGTACCAGAAGGCGGTCGAGTACGCCCGCGAGCGCGTGCAGTCGCGCCCGGTCGACGGCTCGATGACGACCGCCGCGCCCATCATCCACCACCCCGACGTGCGCCGCATGCTGATGACGATGCGCGCCTACACCGAGGCCTGCCGCGCGATGGCGCTGGTGGCCGCGAGCGCGTTCGACGCCGCGCACGAGCACCCCGAGGCGGCCGTGCGCGCCGAGAACCAGGCCTTCTACGAATTCATGGTGCCGCTGGTCAAGGCCTACTCCACCGAGATGAGCATCGAGGTCGCGAGCCTGGGCGTGCAGGTGCACGGCGGCATGGGCTTCATCGAGGAGACCGGCGCCGCGCAGTACATGCGCGATTCCAAGATCCTGACGATCTACGAAGGCACCACCGCGATCCAGGCCAACGACTTCGTCGGCCGCAAGACCGCGCGCGACGGCGGCACGTCCGCCAAGGCGATCGCCGCGCGCATCGAGGCGACCGAGCAGGCGCTGGCCGCGTCGTCGAACAAGGACGCGCAGGTCTTCGGCAAGCGCCTGAAGGCCGCGCGCGAGGCCTTCGTCGACGCCGTCGCCTTCATCGCGAGCACCGCCAAGGGCAGCCCGAACGCGGCCTTCGCCGGCTCGGTGCCGTACCTGATGCTGGCCGGGAACCTGGTCGGCGGCTGGCAGACGGGCCGCGCGCTGCTGGTGGCCGCCGAGCGCGCCGCCGCAGGCGACGACGTCCCCTTCATGACCGCCAAGATCGCCACCGCGCGCTTCTACGGCGACCACATCCTCAGCAAGGCCCAGGGCCTCCGCGACTCGATCGTCGACGGCGCCGACGGCACGCTGGCCATGCCCCTGGAGGCCTTCTAAGAATGAACGCACGTCGCCCGCTCCCCGGCGCCCTGAGCAAGCTGCGCCTGCCCGTCATCGGCTCGCCGCTGTTCATCATCAGCAACCCCAAGCTGGTGATCGCGCAGTGCCAGGCCGGCATCGTCGGCTCGATGCCCTCGCTCAACGCGCGCCCGGCCGAACTGCTGGACGAGTGGCTCGCCGAGATCACCGAGACCCTGGCGGCCTACGACAAGGCGCACCCCGAGGCGCCGTCGGCCCCGTTCGCGATCAACCAGATCGTGCACAAGAGCAACGACCGCCTCGAGCACGACATGCAGGTCTGCGCGAAGTACAAGGTGCCCATCGTCATCACCTCGCTGGGTGCGCGCACCGACGTCAACGACGCCGTGCACTCGTGGGGCGGCGTCGTGCTGCACGACATCATCAACGACACCTTCGCGCACAAGGCGATCGAGAAGGGCGCCGACGGCCTGATCGCCGTGGCCACCGGCGCCGGCGGCCACGCGGGCGTCAAGAACCCGATCGCGCTGATCCACGAGATCCGCGAGTGGTTCGACGGCCCGCTGGCGCTGTCGGGCGCGATCGCCACCGGCGACGGCGTGCTGGCCGCGCTGGCGATGGGCGCCGACTTCGCCTACATCGGCTCGGCCTTCATCGCCACCGACGAGGCGCGCGCCTCCGACGGCTACAAGCAGATGATCGTCGAATCGACGAGCGACGACATCGTCTACTCCAACCTGTTCACCGGCGTGCTGGGCAACTACCTGCGCGGCTCGATCACCGCCGCCGGCCTCGACCCGGACAACCTGCCCACCAGCGACGCCAGCAAGATGAACTTCGCCGGCGCGGGCGCCGCCAAGGCCTGGAAGGACATCTGGGGCGCGGGGCAGGGCGTGGGCGCGGTCAAGCAGGTCGTGCCGGCCGGCAGTCTGGTGCAGCGCCTGGCCGACGAGTACGCCGCCGCGCGCAGGCGTCTCGCGCTCGCCTGAGCGCGCGTCGCGCGACCACGAGAGGCGCCCTGCGGGGCGCCTTTTCGTTTCCGCGGCAGGAAGCGTCCGCCGCGCGGCGATTTCAGCGGGCCGGCGGCGCCCCGCGCAGCCGGCCGTTGGCGCGCGCCAGCGGCGGCTGCGCGGCCAGCCAGCGGCGGGCGGCGTCGGCGCTCGCAAAGGCGTGCGTCTCGTAGAGGCCGTGCAGCATCGACGTCGCCTCGGGGTGGGCGAAGGGCATCAGCCTCGCGTCGGTCGTGAGCAGCACCAGGTAGATGTTCGGGTTCGTGAAGCGCGCGCCGTGGCGGATGGCGGCGATCGCGTCGCACGCGCGAGGTTCGACGTCGTGCCCGTCGATGGCCAGCAGGTCCTTGATGACGAAGCGCAGGGCGTCGAAGCGCGGATCGGCGCAGATGTCCTCGGCCGAGCACACGTATTCCGCGGCCGTGACGAAGCCGCTGAAACGCGTCGTGACCCCTCCGGGTTCCCAGATGTTGGCGTAAGGCATCGTTCGATCCGTGCCCGGCCGGACAATCGCCGGCATCGTGCCTGTCTCCCGTCCGGATATTGAACCCGGCGGTGGCCGTCCGCAAGGCCGGCGGGACGTGCGGCCGCGACTGTGACAGGACGTTTCGCTTGCGAATCCGCGGAGAAAGTCCATGTTTTCCCGGAAGCAGTGCAACGGCACGGACTCAGGGTAAGTGCTACATTCACGGTCTGCAGGAACCCAATAGTCCTTCTGTGTCCCCTTGCTGGCATCCGATCCGCAGCAAGGCGTTTGCAATCCGCCTACCGGCAGAGCCGGGCCGCGGAAGGTTGTCCAACCCATCGTAGCCCTGGAAACCGGGGCGAAAGTGAGCGAAGAAATGATGGAACAAAGCAGGTCCAACTCCTACCTGTTTGGCGGCAACGCGCCCTACGTGGAGGAGATGTACGAGGCCTATCTCGAGAACCCCGGCTCCGTGCCGGACACCTGGCGCGCCTACTTCGACGCGCTCCAGCACGTCCCCGCGGCGGACGGCTCCGACTCCCGCGACGTGCCCCACGCGCCGGTGATCGAGTCCTTCGCGCAGCGCGCCAAGGCCAACGCCTTCGCCGTCAAGGCCAGCTCCACCGACCTGGCCATCGCGCGCAAGCAGGTCCACGTCCAGTCGCTGATCGCGGCCTACCGCTTCCTGGGCTCGCGCTGGGCCGACCTCGACCCGCTCAAGCGCACCGAGCGTCCGCGCATCCCCGAGCTCGATCCGGCGTTCTACGACCTGACCGAAGCCGACATGGACATCACGTTCTCGGCGACGAACACGTATTTCTCGACCAACGAGAACATGACGCTGCGCCAGATCCTGCAGGCGCTGCGCGAGACGTACTGCGGCACCGTCGGCGCCGAGTTCATGCACATCACCGATCCCGGCGAGAAGCGCTGGTGGCAGGAGCGCATCGAGGCGATCCGCAGCAAGCCGACCTTCAACGCCGCCGAGAAGAAGCACATCCTCGACCGCCTGACCGCGGCCGAAGGCCTGGAACGCTACCTGCACACCAAGTTCGTCGGCCAGAAGCGCTTCTCGCTGGAAGGCGGCGAGAGCTTCATCGTGTCGATGGACGAGCTGGTCCAGCGTTCCGGCGCCAAGGGCGTGCAGGAAGTCGTCATCGGCATGGCCCACCGCGGCCGCCTGAACGTGCTGGTCAACACGCTGGGCAAGATGCCCAAGGACCTGTTCGCCGAGTTCGACCACACCGCGCCGGAAGACCTGCCCTCGGGCGACGTCAAGTACCACCAGGGCTTCTCCAGCGACATCACGACGTCGGGCGGCCCCGTCCACCTGTCGCTCGCGTTCAACCCGTCGCACCTGGAGATCGTCAACCCGGTGGCCGAAGGCTCCGTCCGGGCGCGCATGGATCGCCGCGGCGACCACAAGGGCGCGCAGGTGCTGCCGGTCATCGTCCACGGCGACGCCGCCTTCGCGGGCCAGGGCGTCGTGATGGAGACGCTGGCGCTGGCGCAGACGCGCGGCTACTACACCGGCGGCACGGTTCACATCGTCATCAACAACCAGATCGGCTTCACCACCTCCGACCCGCGCGACATGCGCTCCACGCTGTACTGCACGGACGTCGTCAAGATGATCGAGGCGCCGGTGCTGCACGTCAACGGCGACGATC
Organism: Burkholderiaceae bacterium; assembly: GCA_035634455.1. Taxonomy (GTDB): domain Bacteria; phylum Pseudomonadota; class Gammaproteobacteria; order Burkholderiales; family Burkholderiaceae_C; genus Scleromatobacter. The sequence continues at coordinate 875 of DASQCX010000252.1, read as the reverse complement.
CGGAAGCGGTGGTGCTGTGCACGCAGCTCGCGCTCGACTACCGCCAGCAGTTCAACAAGGACGTGGTGGTCGACATCGTCTGCTTCCGCAAGCTGGGCCACAACGAGCAGGACACGCCCAGCCTGACGCAGCCGCTGATGTACAAGAAGATCGGCGTGCACCCGGGCACCCGCAAGCTCTACGGCGACAAGCTGGTCGCGCAGGGCGTGCTGGGCGAGACGGGCCCGGACGACATGGTCAAGGAATTCCGCGCCGCGATGGACGCCGGCCGCCACACGCGCGACCCCGTCCTGACCAACTTCAAGGGCAAGTACGCGGTCGACTGGTCGCCGTTCCTGGGCAAGAAGTGGACGGACGCCGCCGACACCGCCATCCCGGTGGCCGAGTTCAAGCGCCTGGCCGAACGCATCACGCAGGTGCCGGCCAACTTCAAGGTGCACCCGCTGGTCGAGAAGGTGCTGGCCGACCGCGCGGCGATGGGCCGCGGCGAGATCAACGTCGACTGGGGCATGGGCGAGCACATGGCCTTCGCCTCGCTGGTGGCCAGCGGCTACCCGATCCGCCTGTCGGGCGAGGACTCGGGCCGCGGCACGTTCACGCACCGCCACGCGGTGCTGCACGACCAGAACCGCGAGAAGTTCGACATCGGCACCTACATCCCGCTGCAGAACATGGCGGACAACCAGGCGCCGTACGTCGTCATCGACTCCATCCTCTCGGAGGAGGCGGTGCTCGCGTTCGAGTACGGCTACGCCTCGGCCGACCCGAACACGCTCGTGATCTGGGAGGCGCAGTTCGGCGACTTCGTCAACGGTGCCCAGGTGGTCATCGACCAGTTCATCTCTTCGGGTGAGGCCAAGTGGGGTCGCCTCGGT
>DASQCX010000251.1:0-1533 GCA_035634455.1 Burkholderiaceae bacterium | reverse complement strand
CAGCTCGCGGCCGCGTTCAACGCCTGCGCCGCCATCCCCACGCGCCGCGCGGCGCGGATGGCGAGCTGCAGGCGCCGCCGCAGCCACGGCAGCACGGCGCTGTCCGGCAAGGCCGCGGGGACGGCGGTATGGTCGACGTCCTCGCTGGGCACGGTGCCGCTGACGATCACCGGGGCACCGGCCGCGCCGGGGGCGCCGCGCTGCGGCGAGGTGCCGACGGCCGGGTTGGCCAGCGCGTGCTGCAGCGCGGCGCTGGCGTCGGCCAGCACCTTGTTCGCCGCGGCCGGGTCCAGCTGCGCGCCGCGGCGCGCGAGCAAGAGGCGCACCGCCACCAGCTGTGCCATCAGCACGTGGCAGCGCGTGAGCATCTCGGCCAGCGCGTACATCGGCACCTGCACGCTCTCGGGCTCGGCGCCGGTGCGTTGCGCGGCCGAGGCGATCGCGCCGACGGCCTCGTAGACCTCGCGTCGCGCGAGCCGCAGCTTGAGGTCGGTCTGGGCGGGGTCGGGCAGGCGCATCACCTCGCCAGCCAGCGTGCGCAGGCTCTTGAGCACGCGGTCGCTGAGCTTGGCCATGCCGCGCCGCTCCCACCACGGCCACAGGTAGCTGAAGCCCCAGGCGAGCGCGGCGCCCATGACGGTGTCGGCCAGGCGCTCGAACACGCCGAAGCTCTCGGCGTCCGGCGCGGCCATGTGCGCCTGCATCAGCGCCATCACGCTCGCGGCCGCCGCGGTGACGAGGTAGCGCGCGGTGACGAACGAGTGCGCGATGCCCACCGCCACCAGGAAGGCCGTCGTCGCCAGCCACGGCGCGCCGGACTGCGCGAGCACCAGCACCAGCAGGCAGCCGATCATCGTGCCCAGCACCCGGTCGTTGCGGCGCGACAGCGTCTGCTCCAGGTTGCCGCGCAGCACCACCGCCACGCTCAGCACCAGCCAGTGCGGGTGCGACGCCCACGGCAGTGCCAGGCCGATGAAGTACGCGCTGCCCAGCGCCAGGCTCAGGCGCACCGCGTGGCGGAACGTGGGCGAGCGCGTGTTCAGCTGCGCGCGCAGCGCGGCCAGCGGCCAGCCTTCGGTCGAGATGAAGACCTGCAGTTCGTCGGCCGCCAGCGGCAACGGCGCGGGCTCGCCGCGCAGCGCGGCCTGCATGCGCGCGAGCACCGCCACCATCTGGCGCGCGCGGCCGTAGAACGCGACCGCCAGCGGATAGCGCGGGTCGGTCGGGGCGAACAGCGGCACGCGCGCGGGCGTCTGCGCGCGCGCCGCCGCGGCCGCGTTGCGCGCGAGGGTCGCGGGATCGGCCGCGGGGCCGTCGTCGGCCGACGCGTGCGCCACCGCCTGCGCGGCCGCCGCGCCGACTTGCGCGGCATCGGCGGCGGCCACTCCGGCGTCGACCGCGGCGAACGGCGCCGTGGCCGCGGCGGACGCGGCCGACTGCGCGATCGACGCCGCCGCCGCGGCATCCGGGGCCGTCGCGGCCCGCGCCGGGTGCGGTACGGGCTCGCCCATCTCGATGTCGGTCTCGGCCAGC
>DASQCX010000250.1:0-5998 GCA_035634455.1 Burkholderiaceae bacterium | reverse complement strand
ACCTTGGAGAACGAGCCGAGGTACAGCACGCCCTCGTTCCAGCGCGAGGCGAGGGGCTTGGGCGGTTCGTCGTCGTACCAGAGCTCGCCGTACGGGTTGTCTTCGACCAGCGGCAGGTTGGCGCGCTGCGCGGCGGCGACGATGGCGTCGCGGCGCGCCGCCGGCATCACGCGGCCGGTCGGGTTCTGGAAGTTCGGCAGCACGTACATGAAGCGCGCGTCCTTGGGCAGCGCGGCGATGCCGTCGGGCAGCGGGCCGTCGGCGTCGCCGGCGACCGAGGCGAAATTCGGCTCGTTCGGGTTGAAGGCCTGCAGCGCGCCGAGGTAGGTCGGCGTCTCGACGGCGACGGTGTTGCCGGCGTCCAGCAGCACCTTGCCGACGAGGTCCAGGCCCTGCTGCGAGCCGTTGGTGATCAGCACGCGGTTGGCCGGCGCATCGACGCCCTTGGCGGCCAGCATCGCCGAGACCCACTCGCGCAGCGGCGCGAAGCCTTCGCTGGCGGCGTACTGCAGCGCCTCGCGCGGCGTGTCGGTCAGCACCTTCATCGCGGCGTCGCGCATCGCCTCGACCGGGAAGGTCTCGGCCGACGGCAGGCCGCCGGCGAGCGAGCGCACGCCCGGCAGCTCGGTCAGCTTGAGGATCTCGCGGATGACCGAGGGGTTCATGCGTTCGCAGCGCCGGGCGAGGCGCCACGGCGAGTTGGCGGTGGCAGGGGAGGTGGTGGAACCGGTCATGGGAGAGCCTTCGAAGGAAAACGCGCGGCGGCCCGCGCAACGGGAATCAGGACGGCGATCGCGGCGCGCCCGCCGGCATGCGCCGGCCGAGGTACACGCACGCCATCACGGCGACGGAAAAGCCCAGCGTGGCCGGGCGCAGCGGTTCGCCCAGCAGCGGCACGCTGAGCAGGATGGCGACGAAGGGCTGCAGCAGCTGCACCTGGCTGACGCGCAGCGTACCGCCCCAGGCGAGCCCGCGATACCAGGCGAAGAAGCCCATCCACATCGAGAACAGCGCGACGTAGGCGAAGCCGCCCCAGGCGGCGGCCGACACCGGCGCCGTCGGCCATTGCATGACGAGCACCGGCAGCGTCGCCGGCAGCGCCAGCACGAGCACCCAGGAAATCGTCTGCTCCGGCGTCAGGCCGTCCGGGCCGGAGGCGACGCGCACGCCCGTGACGTAGCCGAACGACGAAGCGATCACCGCGCCGAGCAGCAGCAGGTCGGCCAGCTGCGGCCGGCCGGCGCCGCTCCAGGCCGCGAACGCGACGACCAGCGCCGCGCCCAGCAGCGCGAAACCCCAGAACCCGGCCGACGGCCGCTGGCGCAGCAGCAGCGCGCCGCAGGCCGCGGTCGCCAGCGGCATCAGGCCGGTGATGACGGCCGCGTGCATCGCGTCGACCCGGCGCACCGCCAGCCCGAGCAGCAGCGGCCAGCCGATGACGTTGCCCAGCACGGTCAGCGCCAGCATCGTCCAGTGCGTGCGGTGCGGCCAGGGCGCGCGCGTGGCGAGCAGGTAGGCGATCGACAGCAGTCCGGCGACGCCGGCGCGGCCGAACGCCACGAACACGGGCGACAGCTGCGGCGCCTGCGCGCCACCGCAGGCCAGGCGCGTCATCGGGATCGTGCCGGCGAAGATCAGCATGCCCAGCAGACCCAGCCACACGCCGGCACGGGTGCGGTGCGCGTGCTCGGCGCGCACGGCGTGCGCCGCGGCGGAACCGGGGGGCGGCGTCGACTGGGCGGGCTGGGGCTCGAGGCGCATCAGGCAGCTGTGCGCGCCGGGGCTTCGGGAGGAAGCCGCGAATGGGCGTGCAGAACGGCGAGTCTAGGCCGATAATCAATACACCAGCAGTACAGTCTCCGGGTGCAGTTCGGTGATCTGTATCGTTGCCCGCGGCAATACAGATCGCGGATAGCCGCCACGGCCGCCAGGAGTTCGCCATGCAGGACGACGCCACCGCTTCCGCTCCCACGCCGCCGCGCGCCCGCCGGTCCGCGGCGGTCCCGGCCGCGCCCGCCGCCGTCGCGGTCGGGGCCGCCGTGCTGGCGCGCAGCGCGGCGCAGACGCTGGCCGAGCAGCTGGCCGGCCACTACGCCGCGCGCATCCGCCAGCGCCTGCTGCTGCCCGGCGCGCGGCTGCCGTCGGTGCGCGAGAGCGCGCGGCGGCATCGCGTCAGCCCATCCACCGTCGTCGCCGCCTACGACCAGCTGCTGGCGCAGGGGCTGGTCGAGGCCAAGCGCCAGCGCGGCTTCTTCGTGCGCGGCGTCGACGTCGGCGCGCACGACACGCCGCCCGCCGCGCCGCGGCTGGAGCTCACGACCGAGACCACGCTGCGCCCCGCCACGCCGCTGCGCCCGCCGCCGGTGGACGCCACCGCGCTGATCCGCGGCATGTTCGCCGCCGACGCCCAGCACCCCGCGCCGGGCCTGGGCACGCTGCCGGCCGAATGGCTGGACGCCGCGATGCTGCAGACCGCGCTGCGCCGCGTGATGGCGCCGGCGAAGGCTATCGGCGCTATCGGCGCGACGCACCTGCCGTCGTCCTACCTGCACTACGGCGAGCCCGCCGGCGACACGCGCCTGCGCCACGCGCTCGCGCAGCGCCTGGCCGACTTCGGCGTGCCGGCCGCGCCGGCGCAGATCGTCACCGCCAACGGCGCGACGCACGCGCTCGACATCTGCTCGCGCGCGCTGCTCGCGCCGGGCGACGCGGTGCTGGTCGACGAGCCCGGCTGGTCGGTGGAGTTCGCGCGCCTGACGCAGCTGGGCATGCGCCTGCTGCCGGTGCCGCGCGGCGTCGACGGCCCCGACCTCGCCGCGATGGCCGCGCTCGCCACGGCGCACCAGCCGCGGCTGTACGTCACCTGCTCGGTGCTGCACAACCCGACCGGCGTGTCGCTGGGCCTGGCCGCCGCGCACCAGGTGCTGCGGCTGGCCGAGCAGCACGACTTCCGCATCCTCGAGGACGACACCTACGCCCACCTCGCGCCGGCGCACGCGCCGCGCCTGTCCGCGCTCGACGGCCTGCGCCGCACGATCTACGTCTCGGGCTTCGCCAAGATCCTGGCGCCGGGCTGGCGTGTCGGCTTCATGGCCGCGCCGCCGGACCTGGTCGAACGCCTGGTCGACGTCAAGCTGCTGGGCACGCTCACCACGCCGGCGCTGCTCGAGCAGGCCGTCGCCGTGTGTCTGGAGCAGGGCTGGCTGCGCCGCCACTCCGAGCGCGTGATCGCGCGCCTGGGCGCGGCGCGCACCCGCACGGTCAAGCTCGCGCTGGCCGCCGGCTGCCGCTTCGTCACGCCGCCCGCGGGCCTGTTCGGCTGGGTCGACACCGGCGTCGACACCGAACGCCTGGCCACCGACATGCTCGACGACGGCTGGCTGCTCGCCCCCGGCACCGTCTTCCACCCGAACCGCCAGCCGTCGACGCTGATGCGCATCAACTTCGCGACGACGCAGGATCCGAGGTTCTGGCAGGCGTTCGAGAGAGCGCGCGAGGGTTGAGCGCGCCGGGCCGCCGGTGCAGCAGCTTCCGAGCGACGGTCATCCGACCGCGTTCACGCGAACATTCAGCGATTGCCGAGCGCTTCCCAGCGCTCCAGCATCGCCATCAGCTGCTCCTCGATCTCGCCAAAACGTGCCTGCTTCTCGGCGATCACCTGCTTGGGCTGCGCGTAGAACTCGGGCGTCGCGAGTTCGGCTTCGAGCGCCTTCTGCTCGGCCTCCAGCGCCTCCAGCCTGGCGGGCAGCTCGTCGAGTTCGCGCTGTTCCTTGTAGCTCAGCTTGCCCCTGGGCTTGGCGGCCGCGGCAGGCGCGGGTGCAGGCGACGCGGGTGCGGGCGGCGCCGCGGGCGCGGGGGCGCTCGCGCGGACGCGCGCGCGCTGGGCCTGCCAGTCTTCGACGTTGCCCTCGTACTCGCGCCACAGCCCCGGCGTGACGTCGCCCTCCCACACCAGCGTGCTGGTGACGACGTTGTCGACGAAGCGGCGGTCGTGGCTCACCAGGAACACGGTGCCGGCGTAGTTGGCGAGCAGTTCCTCGAGGAGCTCGAGCGTGTCGATGTCCAGGTCGTTGGTGGGTTCGTCCAGCACCAGCACGTTGGCGGGCAGCGCGAACAGGCGCGCCAGCAGCAGGCGGTTGCGCTCGCCGCCGGACAGCGACATCACCTTGGCGTTGGCGCGCTCCGGCGCGAACAGGAAGTCGCCGAGGTAGCTCATGATGTGCTTGCGCGTCGAGCCGATCTCGATCCACTCGCTGCCGGGGCTGATCGTGTCGGCCAGCGTCGCGTCCAGCTTCAGGCCGGCGCGCATCTGGTCGAAGTAGGCGACGTTCAGGTTGGTGCCCAGCTTGATCGTGCCCGCCGTGGGCTGCAGCTGGCCGAGGATCAGCTTGAGCAGCGTCGTCTTGCCGGCGCCGTTGGGGCCGATCAGGCCGACCTTGTCGCCGCGCAGGATGGTCGTCGTCAGCTTGTCGATCAGCACGCGGTCGCCGTAGCGCATCGTGACGTTCTCGAGCGCCGCGACGATCTTGCCGGACTGCCCGCCCGTCGCGACCTCGAGCCGCACCTGGCCCACCTGGTCGCGCCGCGCCTGGCGCTGCGCGCGCAGCTGCTCCAGCCGCGCGATGCGGGCGACGCTGCGCGTGCGGCGCGCCTCGACGCCCTTGCGGATCCAGATCTCCTCCTGCGCCAGCAGCTTGTCGGCGCGCGCGTTGGCCAGCGCCTCGGCCTCCAGCTCGCGCTGCTTGGCCGCCTCGTACGCGCTGAAGTTGCCGGGGTAGCTGCGCAGCACGCCGCGATCGAGCTCGACGATGCGCGTGGCGGTCGCGTCGATGAAGGCGCGGTCGTGCGAGATCAGGATCAGCGCGCCGCGGTAGACGCGCAGCAGCTCGGCGAGCCAGTCGATGGCGTCGAGGTCGAGGTGGTTGGTCGGCTCGTCCAGCAGCAGGACGTCGGGCGCGGCCACCAGCGCCTGGGCCAGCGCGACGCGCTTGCGCAGGCCGCCGGAGAGCTTTTCCACCAGCTGCTGCGGATCGAGGTCGAGGCGGTGCAGCGTCTCGTCGACGCGGCGCTCCCAGTCCCAGCCGCCCAGCGCCTCCAGGCGCGTCTGCAGGCGATCGAGCTCGTCGTGGTCGACGCCGTCGTGGTTCTCGAACCGCTCGCGCGCCTCGCGGGCCTCGCGCACGCCCTCGCTCACGGCGTCGAACACGCTCACGCCCGGCGCGAACAGCGGCTCCTGCGGCACGTAGGTGCGGCGCAGGCCGCGCTCGACCTGCAGCAGGCCGTCGTCGGGCTTGTCCAGGCCGGCCAGGATCTTGAGCAGGCTGGACTTGCCGGTGCCGTTGCGCCCGATCAGCGCGACGCGTTCCGCGGTCTCGAGCGCGAACTCGGCGCCATCGAGCAGCGCGACGTGCCCGAAGGCGAGGTGGGCGTTGGAAAGAGTGAGCAGGGCCATCGTGGCGCGGAATCAGAAGGGATCGAAGCCCTCGGTGGTGGGACGGGACTGGTCGCTCGAGACGCTGGCCTCCAGCGCGTCGACGAACATCCTGGCGACGTCGAAGCCCGACTGGTCGGTGATCTCCTGGAAGCAGGTCGGGCTGGTGACGTTGATCTCGGTGAGCGTGTCGCCGATGACGTCGAGCCCCACCAGCAGCAGGCCGCGCTGCGCGAGCCTGGGGCCGATGACGCCGGCGATCTCGCGCTCGCGCGCCGTGATCGGGCGCGCCACGCCGAGGCCGCCGGCCGCCAGGTTGCCGCGCACCTCGCCGCCTTGCGGGATACGGGCCAGGGTATGCGGCACGGGCTTGCCGGCGATGACCAGCACGCGCTTGTCGCCGTCGGCGATCTCGGGCAGGAACTTCTGCACCATGATCGTCTGCGCGCCGTTGCCGTTGAGCGTCTCGATGATGCTGCCCAGGTTCAGGCCGTCCGCCTTCACGCGGAAGATGCCCATGCCGCCCATGCCGTCCAGCGGCTTGAGGATGATGTCGCCGTGCTCCTT
>DASQCX010000249.1:0-6720 GCA_035634455.1 Burkholderiaceae bacterium | reverse complement strand
CGGCTACGCCGCCTGGCTGCTCTGCTTCGGCGCGTACGTCTGGCCGTGGCTGAAGTCCCTGGAGCGCGACCAGGCGTTGCGCGTCGTCGCCACGCTGCACGGCTTCCGCTTCTTCGGACTCGTCTTCCTGCTGCCGGGCGTGGTCGGCACGGGGCTGCCGGCCGGCTTCGCGGTCGACGCGGCCTGGGGCGACTTCGCGACGGGCCTGCTCGCGCTGCTGGCGCTGTCGCTGTTCCGCGTCCGCCCGCTGTTCCGGGGGCTCGTCGTCGCCTTCAACATCGTCGGCCTCACCGACCTGCTGCTGGCGTACGCCCACGCGATCCGGCTGGGCCTGCCGGAAGTCGCGGGCCAGCTCGGCGCGATGTACGCGATCCCTGTCCTGTACGTGCCGCTGCTGATGATCACGCACGTCGCGAGCTTCGTGCTGCTGGCGCGCTCGCCCGCCGCCGCTCCGGCACGGGTGTCATCAACCTGACGCGGCACGGCGCGAGAACGTGGATTGCCACGTTCTCCCGCATGACGACCTCCCCCCGACAACAGCCCTGGTCGCTGGACGACATCGCCTGGGACGCCATCGACGCCGAGCTGATCCGCGACGACGACGCGCTGTTCCTGCTCGTCTGCAGCGCCTCCTTCGTCGAGAGCGGCTCGGACACCTACACCGGCAACCTGGTGGCGCGCTTCGCCGACGACGCCGAGGTGAGCGCGTGGCTGCGCGGGCACTGGGAACCCGAGGAACTGCAGCACGGCCGCGCGCTGCGGACCTACGTGCGCCGCGTCTGGCCCGGGTTCGACTGGGACGCGGCGTACGCGGACTTCTTCGCCGACTACGCGCGCATCTGCACGCTGGAGGAACTCGAGCCCACGCGCGGCCAGGAGATGGCGGCGCGCTGCATCGTGGAGATGGGCACGACGACCTACTACCAGGCGCTCAACGCCGCGACCGCCGAGCCGGTGCTGCGCGACCTCGCCTGGCGCATCCGCTGCGACGAGGTGCGCCACTACAAGCACTTCCACGCGTTCTTCCACAAGTACCGCGAGGCCGAACACCTGGGCCGGCGCCACGTGCTGGCCGCGCTGGTGCGGCGCGCGCTGGAACTGCGCAACGAGGACGCGGCGATCGCGCTGCGGCACGTCGCGGCGTGGCGCCGGCGCAGCCGCCTGGCCGACGGCGCGCCGGCCGACATCCCCTCGGACTCGGCCCTGAAGCAGCAGGCCCGCGGCGTGGTGAGCCGCCACCTGCCGATGGAGCTCGCGGTGCGCATGGCGATCAAGCCGCTGCGGCTCGGGCCGGGCATGCAGCGCTGGCTGGCCAAGCCGCTGGCGGCGCTGGGCGCCGGCATCGTGCGGCCGTGAGCGCGACGAGGGCGCCGCGCGGGGTCGCGCGACAGGGCGTCGAGGTCTCCGGCGGGGTGCCTGTCAGAACTTGTCGATCATCGGCAGCACGGCCGAGATCATGGCCATCGTCGCCGACACGCCGACGAACAGCGGCAGCAGGCCGCCCGGCAGCAGGCGTTCGAACGCGGCGCGCAGGCGCGCCAGCCCGCTGCGCGGCGCGGCCGCCTCGCCGGAGGGCGTGCCGTCGGCCGGGGGATCCCCGGCCTGGCGCTGCGCCGCGATGACCGCGCGCGCCTGGTGCGCGGCGTCGTGCGCCTGGGCCTCCTGCGCCGCCGTCCATTGCGCCGTGGCGCGGGCCTGCGAGGCGGCCGTGTCCTCGGCGGACGCCGCGGCCGCGCGTTCGAGCACCGAATGCGAGGTCGACGCCGCGGCGCGCGTGGCGGCCGGCGTGGCCGGCGGCGCCGGATCGACCAGTGGAACCAGGTCGTCTTCGCCGAACATCTGGGTCGGCGCGAACCCGCTGTAGTCGTCCTCTCCGGCCGTGTGCAGGAACTGGGTCTCGGCGAAGCCGCCGTTGGCGCGCGGCGAATTCTTGGCAGAACGGGTCAGGGGCTTGAACATGTCTCTATCCTCCAGGGGCCGGTTCGCCGCGGCGGGCGAGGCGCGCTGAGCGCGTCTTCCGACACCGAATTTTCTGCGTCGGACCGGGTTCCGGGGGCGGAAACCAGGGCCCGACGTTTCTAGGGATGGCGCAACGAGCTGATGCAATGCAGTTTCGCTGAATCAGGTCGCCGCCGCTTCCCCAAAAGGGGGGGCGGGGCCCCCCTCGGTTGCGGGGGGTCAGTCTTTTGGCTTCGCCGGTCAGTCCGGCTTGCCGGGGACTGAGGCGCTGTCCGAGGCGGTGCGGCCGCCGGCCAGGGCGACCACGCGGTCGGCGGTGGCGATCGTCTCCGGCCGGTGGGCCACGATCACCCGCGTGAGCGCCATGGAGCGCACCGCCTCGTTGACGCTGCGCTCGTTGCCGAGGTCCAGGTGGCTGGTGGCCTCGTCCAGCACCAGGATGCGCGGGCGCCGGTACAGCGCGCGCGCCAGCAGCACGCGCTGCTTCTGGCCGCCGGACAGCCCGGTGCCGACGTCGGTGACCAGCGTGTGATAGCCCATCGTCATCGCGCGGATCTCGGTGTCGACGGCGGCCAGGCGGGCGCAGTCCTCGATGCGGGCTATGTCGGGCTGCGGGTCGAAGAAGCAGATGTTGTCGGCCACCGAGCCGGAGAACAGCCGGTCCTCCTGCATCACGGTGCCGATCAGCGCGCGGTAGTGCGACAGTCCCAGCCGGTGGATGGGCGTGCCGTCGAACAGCACCTCGCCCTCGGTGGGCGCGAGCAGGCCCAGCATCACCTTGACCAGCGTCGTCTTGCCGCAGCCCGAGGGCCCGGTGATGGCCAGGCTGCGGCCGGCCTCGACGACGAGGTCGACGCCGCGCAGCACCCAGGGCTCGGTCGGGCCGTAGCGGTAGCCGACGCCGCGCAGCTCGATGCGCGCGGGGCGGGGGCCGAGGTCGACCTCGATCGCCGCGGGCGCCTCGCCGGGCTCGACCTGCGCCAGCGCGATGTCGGCCACGCGCTCGCCGTGCAGGCGCAGCATCGCCAGCTCGGAGGCCGTGTCGACCAGCGCGCCCACGCGCTGCGAGAACAGCTCCTTGTAGGCCATGTACGCGAACAGCATGCCCACCGTGAAGCCGCCGGCCAGCACCATGCGCGCGGCCAGCCACACCACCAGCACGCGCTCCAGGCCGAACAGCAGCGTCTGCGCGGTCTCGTGCGCGACGTGCACGCGCGCGACGCGCAGGCCGGCGTTGAACTGGTCGGCCAGCATGTTCATCCAGCCGGCGCGGCGCTGGTCGCCGCGGCCGAACAGGCGCACGCTCTGGATGCCGCCGGCAGTCTCGAGGAAGTGCGTCTGCTGGCGCGCGGCGTGGATGATCTCCTCGGCGCTGGCCTCGCGCAGCGAGCGGAACACGGCCAGCCGCAGCAGCGCGTACAGGCCCGCCGCGACCACGGACACCGCCATCAGCGCCGGGCTGTACAGGCCCATCATCAGCAGCGTGCCCGCCACCATCAGGCCGTCGACCAGCGCCTGCACGAGGCCGGTGGTCAGCGTCTTCTGGATCACCGTGATCGAGCCGAAGCACGACACGATGTGGCCGACGTGGCGCTTCTCGAAGAATTCCAGCGGCAGCCGCACGAGGTGGCCGAACACGTTGCCCAGCCACTGGAAGTTCAGCCGCGCGCTGAGCGTGGCCACCCACCAGCCGCGCACGGCGCCCATGCCGGCCTGCAGCAGCACCAGCAGGCTGAAAGCCAGTGCCAGCACGCCCAGCAGCTCGCGGTCGGCGGCCAGCAGCGCCTGGTCGACCACCCACTGCAGGTAGAACGGCAGCGCGATCACCACCACTTCGAGCGCCAGCGCCAGCGCGAGGATCTGCGCCAGCCCGCGGTTCAGGCCGGTGATGCGGCCCATCAGTCCGCGCAGCGTGAAGTGCAGCCGCTCCGATTCCGGCGCGAAGCCCTCGCCCGGCCGCAGCTCCAGCGCGATGCCGGTGAAGTGCTGCGCGAACTCCTCGCGCGTGAAGACGCGCACGCCGACCGCCGGATCGTGCACGACGATGCGCCGTGCCGACACCGACTTCAGCACGACGAAATGGTTCATGTCCCAGTGCAGGATGCAGGGCAACTGCAGCTCGGGCAGGTTGTGCAGGTCCAGCTTCAGCGGCCGGCTGTCCAGGCCCAGCGCCGCGGCGATGCGCACCAGGCCCTCGAAGTTGGCGCCCTTGCGCGAGACGCCGAAGCGCAGGCGCAGCGACGGCAGGTCGGTGTCCAGGCCCAGCGCGACGGCCACCATCGCCAGCGCGGCCAGGCCGCACTCGGTGGCCTCGGTCTGCAGGATCACCGGCACGTGGCGGCGCAGGCCCAGCCGGCGCGTGACGCCGGCCGGCACCGGGTCGTGCTCCATCGCGCCGCTCATTTCGCGGCCACCCGCAGCGCGGCCAGCGGCTCCAGCGCCCACTGCACGAGCGTCCGGCGCTCGGCCACGAGGCTGGCCTGCACGTGCATGCCGGCCTTGAGCGACGCGCGCCAGGCGAGCGCGGCGTCGGCCGGCGCAGCGGCGTCCAGCGCCACGGTCACGCGGAACACGTTCTGCTGCGGCGCCAGCGCGCCGTTGGACGCATCGCCGAGATCGCCCACGGCGACCGCGCTCTGCGACACCTCGCGCACGTGCGCCGGCAGCTGGCCGTAGCGCGCGTACGGGAACGCGTCGACCCGCAGCCACACCGGCGTGCCCGGATGCACGAAGCCGGCCGCGCGCGTGGGCACCCACAGCTCGGCCTCCAGCGCGGCGCCGGCGGGCAGCAGCGTCGCCAGCGTCTGGCCGGCGGCGACCGCCTGGCCCGGCGTCGCCAGCAGCGTCGCGAGCTCGCCGGCCGCGGGCGCGAGCACCTGGTTGCCGCGATGCGCTTCGTTCTCGGCCTGCGCCTGCGCGAGCGCCTGCGACTCGCGCCGCATCTGCGAACTCTCGCGGCCGGCCTGCAGCGGCAGGGCAGCGCGTTCGGCGCGCAGCGACGCCAGGTCGGCCTGCGCGGCGCCGCGCGCGCGTTCGAGCTCCGACAGGCGCGACTGCTGGTCGATCAGCTCGGTCTGCCGCTCGGCCGCCTCCACCGGCGACACCGCGCCGCTGCGCACGAGATCCGGATAACGGCTCGCGACCTCGCGCACCAGCTGCACGCGCTCGCGCTGCAACACGATCTCGCGCTCCTGCTGCGCGAGGCCCGTCGCGGCGGCGGCGATGCGCGCAGCCAGCGACGCCGCCTGCTGGCGCACCTGCTGGTCCTGCTGCCGCAGCTCGTCCGCCAGGCCGCCCTGGCGCAGCGAGAGCGAGCGCGCGACGGCTTCCTGCGTCGGGCCCGCCGCGCTGGACTGCTCGGCCGACAGCCCCACCACCACCTGCCCCGCGGCGACGCGGCCGCCCTGCGGCACCGGCGTCGCCACCACCACGCCCGCCTGCGGCGCGACCAGCCGCAGCACGCCGCCGGCCGGCGCCAGCACGCCGGCCACGGTCTCCTTGCGGGCGAAGCCCTGCGTGCACGCGAACGCGACCAGCGCCAGCGCCAGCAGCACGAAGAACGCGGCGACGGCCGTCTGCCACGGGCTGCGCGTCAGCACGATCGCGCCGTGGAACTTCTGGCGCTGGTAGTCGACGGCCTGGCGGCGGAACAGTTCGGGCATGGTCGGTGTTGGGGCGGCTGCGCGCGACCGCGAAGGGTAGCCCAAAAATGCGGCAGTCCCATAGGCGATTGCCCGTCGTCGAGCGCCGTCGATGTCCCGGTCGCATGACGCGGATGCGCATTCGTCATCCGCCCGCCCGACGCGGGCCGCTACAGTCGGATTCCCGCCACCCCACGACGCGTCCGCACGCGCACGGAGCTCCGCATGAAGCTGTTGATCGGCAACAAGAACTACTCGTCCTGGTCGATGCGTCCCTGGGTATTGCTGACCCAGTTCGACCTCCCGTTCGAGGAGGTGCGCATCCCGTTCGACGGCTTCTCCGGCGACTCGAGGTTCAAGGCCGCCGTGGCCGAGCGCTCGCCCGCGGGCAAGGTGCCCGTCCTGGTCGAGGACGACGGCTTCGCGGTGTGGGACACGCTGGCCATCGCCGAGTACGTCGCCGAGAAGTTCCCCGACAAGGCGCTGTGGCCGCGCGACGCCCGCCGCCGCGCCCGCGCCCGCAGCGTCTGCGCCGAGATGCACAGCGGCTTCGGCACGATGCGCGACGTGTTCGGCATGAACATCGAGGCCGCGCTGCCCGAGGTGGGCGCCCGCGTGCTGGCCGACAACGCGGCCGCGCGCGCCGACCTCGCCCGCATGGTCGCGCTGTGGCAGGAGGCGCTCGCCGCGTCGGGCGGGCCGTTCCTGTTCGGCGAGTTCAGCATAGTCGACGCCTACTTCGCGCCCGTGGTCATGCGCATGGTGACCTACGCGCTGCCGGTGCCGGCCGACGTCGCCGCCTACGTCGAGCGCGCCACCGCCGCCAAGGGCACGGCCGCGTGGATCCGCGGCGCGCTGGCCGAGAAGGAGTTCCTGCAGTTCGAGGAGTCGTACCGGACGTCGCGCGACTGACGCGAACGCGCGACGCGGCCTCGTTCCACCCGCCTTTTCGCGGGCGTGGCGCACACGTCCTTCGGTATATTGGCCGGACATGTCCGTTCCCCGAATTTCCGCGCTGGCGCCTGTCGCGCTCGCCGTCGTCGCGCTGCTGTCCGCGGGCCGCGCATTCTCCCAGTCCACCGCCGAGGCCGCGCCGGCAGCGCTCGCGCCGTCGGCCGCC
>DASQCX010000248.1:0-2657 GCA_035634455.1 Burkholderiaceae bacterium | reverse complement strand
ATGATCGATCGGGGTGATCACCTCGACGGCCATGATCGGCTCCAGCACCAGCGGCTTCGCGCGGGCCGCGGCCTCGCGGAACGCGGCCGCCGCGGCCAGCTCGAAGGCCAGCGACGACGAGTCGCGCTCGTGCGTGGCGCCGTCCAGCACCGTCGCCTCGAAGTCGACGGTCGGGAACCCTGCGACCACGCCCACCTGCGCGGCGCGGCGGATGCCGGCCTCGATCGCGGCGACGAACTCGCGCGGGATCGCGCCGCCGACGCTCTCGTTGACGAAGCTGAAACCCTCGCCGCGCGGCAGCGGCTTCAGGCGCAGCGTCAGTCCCGCGAACTGGCCGGGGCCGCCGCTCTGCTTCTTGTGCACATGCGTCACCTCGCTTTCCAAGGAGATGGTTTCGCGGTACGCCACCTGCGGGCGGCCCACCGACACGTCCACGCCGTGCCGCGCGCGCAGCTTCTCGGTGGCCACCTCGAGCTGCAGCTCGCCCATGCCGGACAGGATCGTCTGCCCGGAGTCGGCGTCGTGTCGCAGCCGCAGGCTCGGATCCTCGCGCAGCATGGCCTGCAGCGCCTTCGAGAGGTTCTGCTGGTCGGCTTGCGTGCGGGGCTCGATCGCGACGTCGATCACGGGCTCGGGCACGGCGATCTCCTCCAGGTGCACCGGATGATCGCGGTCGGCCAGCGTGTGGCCGGTCAGCGTGTCCTTCAGCCCGACGACGGCGGCGATGTCGCCCGCCACGAGTTCGTCCTTGTCGATGTGCTTGTCCGCGTGCACCTCGTAGATGCGCGAGACGCGCTCGTTGCGCCCGGTGGACGCGTTGAGCACGCTCGCGCCGCGCGCGAGGCGGCCGCGGTACACGCGCACGAAGGTCATCGCGCCGTGGTCGTCGGCGACGACCTTGAACGCGAGGGCCGCGAACGGCGCGTCGGGGTCGGCATCCAGTATGTCGTCTTCATGATTCGTCTCTCCCGGCCGCGGCAGGTAGTCCACCACGGCATCCAGCAGCGGCTCCACGCCGCGGTTCTTGAAGGCGGACCCGGCGAGCACGGGCACGAAGGCGCCCGCCAGCGTGCCGCGGCGCAGGCCGGCCTGCAGCGCTTCGACGGCGATCTCGTCGCCGCGCAGCCAGGCGTCCAGCAGCGCGTCGTCCTGTTCGACGACGGCCTCGACCAGGCGCGCGCGGGCACGCCGGGCTTCGTCCAGAAGCTCGGCGGGCACCTCGGCCACGCGCGGCGGCGCGCTCGCGTCGTCCTTGTCCCAGACGAGCGCGCGCATCCGCAGCAGGTCGACGACGCCGCGGAACTCGCCCTCGGCGCCGATCGGCCACTGCAGCGGCAGCGCGACGACGCCCAGGCGGTCCTGGATCATCGCGACGACGCGCGCGAAGTCCGCGCCCGTGCGGTCGAGCTTGTTGACGAAGGCGATGCGGGGCACGCGGTACTTGTCCGCGAGACGCCAGTTCGTCTCTGTCTGCGGCTCGACGCCGGCCACGCCGTCGAACACGACGACCGCGCCGTCCAGCACGCGCAGCGAGCGGTTGACCTCGATGTTGAAATCGATGTGGCCCGGCGTGTCGATCAGGTTGATCTGCGTGCCGTTCCAGTGCACCGTGATGGCCGCGCTGTTGATCGTGATGCCGCGCTGGCGCTCCTGCGGATCGAAGTCCATGCGGGTGTCGCCGTCGTGGACCTCGCCGATGCGATGGTTCTCGCCGGTGTAGAACAGGATGCGTTCGGTGGTGGTGGTCTTGCCCGCGTCGACGTGCGCGATGACGCCGATGTTGCGCAGGTCACGCGGTTTGCTGAGGCGGGTGCCGGTGTTGACGTTGGCCATGATGGGTCCTTGTGCGGGACGCGGCGTCGTGCCGCGTCGCCGGGTGTGCTGTGCCAGCCGCCACCCGGTGCGGTCCACCAGGCGGTCAGCGGTGTTCTCGAGGCCCGTGGCCGGGGCACGGGCGTGCGCGAGCGATGTCCCGGCGAGCGGGAATCGTGGCGATCAGCTTGTCGTACGTGCGCATGGCGAGCCTTGCAGGTGGTTGGAAGGGGCAAAAACGAAACCCCGGGAGACTTGCGCCTGCCGGGGTCAGCGTTGGTGTCGGCAGGGCGCGGCCCCCCGACGGAAAGTCGAAGAGCACTCAGGTGGCGAGCGTGGCCTTGTTCACTTGGCCCGCGCGGGCGAGGAAGTGGCGAGTGATTTTCATGATGGTCGTCATTATCCTGCCGGGGCAATGGCTCTACGGGCAGTGATGGCTTTCGGGTGGGCAGATGGCCGCCGTCCCGGCAGGCCCGAGTCTTGCCCGCCCCGCGCATCGTTTCGCGGAGCATCCCGATGCAGCAGAAGAACCTGTTCGAGGACGGCAGCCTGTCCCGGCCCGCCGCGGTCGCGCTCGCGTCCACGGCGGTCGTCGCGCCCGCGCTCGCGGCGCTGGGCAAGCGGCCGTCGAACGCGTTGTCGACCAAGGTCTGGTACGCGCTGCTGCGAAAGCCGCGCCTGGCCCCGCCCCGGGCCGCGCTCCCGGCGGTGTGGACGGCGCTCGACGGCGCGCTGGCGGTCGGCGCCTACCGGCTCGCGCGGCGGCCGGCCACGCCGGAGCGGAACCGGGCGCTGGGGCTGTTCGGCGTCAACGTCGCGCTGATCGCGGGCTGGTCCCGGCTGGT
>DASQCX010000247.1:0-2853 GCA_035634455.1 Burkholderiaceae bacterium | reverse complement strand
TTGTCGACCATCTGCGAGACGGGCGTCGCGGCCAGCGGCAGGTCGTGGTCGGGGCAGTAGGGCGTGCCGGCGCGGGCGAACAGCAGGCGCAGGTAGTCGTGGATCTCGGTCACCGTGCCGACCGTCGAGCGCGGGTTGTGGCTCGTGGCCTTCTGCTCGATCGAGATCGCCGGCGCCAGGCCCTCGATCACGTCGACGTCGGGCTTGTCCATCAGCTGCAGGAACTGGCGCGCGTAGGCCGACAGGCTCTCGACGTAGCGGCGCTGGCCTTCGGCGTACAGCGTGTCGAACGCGAGGCTGGACTTGCCCGAGCCCGACAGGCCGGTGATGACCACCAGCGCGTGCTTGGGGATGTCGAGGTCGATGTTCTTCAGGTTGTGGGTGCGCGCACCCCGCACGCGGATCGCGTGCGCTTCCGGGTGCGGCGCGCGCACGGCGCTGGCGAGGTAGCGGCCGGCGCCCTCCTGCACGGTCGCCGGGGTGGCCGCGGCCGCTGGCGCGGCGGCGGTCTGGGCGCGGGTCTTCTTGGCGGCGGAGGGAGTCTTGGAGCTGGGCATGGGAAAAACGGCAGGCAACCGACCATGATAAACAGGCCGTCAAGGCTTTGCACAGCCGCGGGGTCGGCGCGGCGCGGGACGCGTGCGCCCCGGCCGATCCGGGCGCTGGCGGCACGGCGCGGCAAACCGCGGCGAAACCGGCCGGATCGCGCCGGGCAGTTTTTCGGCACGGCCGGAACATGACGGCATCCGAAATCACTCCGCCGTCGCCATGCTGCACTTCGATACCGCCCAGATGTCCGCGATCACGCAGGCGCACTTTTTCTCGCGCGTGGCCCAGTTCATCTGCGACCAGACCACCGTCGCCGCCTACCGCCAGGCGGCGCTCGACACCGCGCTGCGCACCGCGCTGTGGGCGCCGCACTGGCCCACGCTGCGCGACGCCTCCGAGCACGACGCGGCGCTGTTCATGTGCTTCCTGCTCGCCTGCGCCACGCTGGGCGTCGACGCCACGCGCGCCGCCGAGGCCGTGCGCCAGTCCTCGCAGCCGGAGACCAGCATGAAGCTGTTCCTGTCCGAACGCGGCCTGCTGCGCTTCTCGGCCTTCGACGTCCCCGACCTCACTCGCCCCGGCGCGGGGACCTGACATGGGCTGGTTCTCGCGTGCCGGCGCGGCCAGCGCCAAGGCGCCGTGCAAGGCCTGCTGCCAGGCGGACCACGCCAGGGACGACGAGCTGTCGCAGGCGAGCGCCGACCGCATCGCGGCGCTCACCGGCGGGCGCGTCGCGCCGAACGACGCGCCTGTTCCGTCTCCTGCCCAGGCTGCGCCCAGCGGCCGCGTCGACAGCGACTGCGCGCAGCAGGCCCGCATGCTGGCGCCGGTCGTCCAGCGCTTCGATCGCTACCGCGAGGCGCTGCCGTCGGCGCGGGCGGCGGCGGATCTGAACGAGTTGGGGGACGAGCCGGGAGACGCGCCGCCGGACAAGCCGTGCCTGACGCGCCTGCCAGTCGCGGCCGACGAGCTCGACGATGCGCTGGGCATGCCGGCCGGCACCCTCAAGGACACCGATCTGCGCAACGACGACTCCGGCTTCCGCGCCGCACTATATAGAGACGAGGGCACGGGGCAGATGATTCTCGTGCCCCGGGATACCCAGCCGGACAGCCTGGTCGACTGGCAGGCCAACACGCGCAACGGGTTGGGCGTCGACACGGCCCAGTACAAGGCGATGCGCGGCCTGACGGGCAAGCTGGCGGCCAACGACCAGGCCTTCGACATCGCCGGCTATTCGAAGGGCGGCGGACTGGCACAGGAAGCCGGCCTCATCAGCCAATCGTCCCAGCTGCGCCTGTTCAACTCGGCGGGCGCCCCCGACGCGATGCTCGGTTGGACTGGGCAGGCCGATTTCGACAGCCTGGCGTCCCGGACCAGGCTGTTCAGCTCGGAGGGCGACTTCCTGACGTTCATGAACACGACGACCGATCCCGGGCAGAACATCATCAACGCGCGCTACCTGCGAAAGGAGCTGGCGGGCGAAGGCAGCCTCGTCGCGCCGATCAGCATCAAGACGCTGAATCCGGCCATGCGTGGCCTGACCGATCCGATGTTCGCGGCACGCAAGGCCGCCTACATGCAGGAGCTGGACTCGCATATCCAGGAGATGCAGACCGCGTACGACACCGGTGCGGAGGTGGCCGGATTCCCGCCGGTGCGCGCCGCCAGCAAGGAGACGGTCGCGAACAGCGCCACCTGGGTCGGTGACCTGCTCGGCGCGGGCAGCGACCAGCCGACGCTCGGCAAGCTGAACCAGCACAAGATGCAGGTGGTGCTGAACGCGCTGGAGGACGACGTCAGGAACGATCGAAAGCGACTCCAGGCCTTCTTGAAGGCATGCGGATGAATCGTCTTCACCGTCGGCTGACCAGCCTGTCCTGCATCCTGCTCGCTGCCGCGAGTTGCACTTGGGCGGGCGCCCATCGACAGACCATGACACCGTCAAACCAGTTCTTCGCTTCCGGCCCTCAGGCCGCCCTGGAGATCGCGATTCGCGGCAACGACGCCGCTGCCTTCGCGCGAGCGCTCGCCGACGGCGCCGCCGTCAATGCGACGGGCAAGTTCGACATCACGCCGCTCATGGTCGCTGTCGACGTGCAGAACCTGGCGGCGGTCGATGCGTTGTTGAAGGCCGGTGCGCTCCCCAACGCAAAGGCAGCCGACGGCAACGGTCCGGTGAGCCTGGCGGCGAAGAGCTACCGCGCCGTTCCCCACGGGCGGGACATCCTCGTCGCCGTCATTCGAGCGGGCGGCGATCCCGATACGCGCCAGCCCGATGGCGATCCCGTGCTGATGCAGTTC
>DASQCX010000246.1:0-2426 GCA_035634455.1 Burkholderiaceae bacterium | reverse complement strand
GCACAGACGCAGGTGGTGCGGCTGATCACGGTGGTCGCGGGCCACTGAGTCCGCCAGCGGGGCCGCGCGGGCCTCTTGCCCGCATTCCTCCGTCGGGGCTGAAAGCACCCGACAATCGCGCCTCCAGGAAAGCGGAAGGCGCATCTCGATGACTCAATGGATTGGCTGGCTCGAACTCGTGGCCGAACAGGCGGTGCTGGCCGTCGCGCTGCTCGTGGTGTTCACGGGCTGCCGTCGAATCGCCCGTGACGGCCTGACCCGAGGCGCCGCCGCGATGGTGGCGGTCGCGCTGGTCGTGCCCGTCGCCGATGCGTGGCTGAGCCTGAACGTCATGAAGTCGGTGCAGGCGCTGCAGGCCGACAAGATGGCCGCCATCGCGCTGCATGGCCGCGAGCCCGCCGGCGGCTGGGAGAAGGCGGCGTCCTCGCCCGAGGCGCGCAGCGCGATGAGCAGCGATGCGGCCACCGTCGCCTACCTGTTCGAGGGCCGGCGCGCCGAGGTGCTCGCGGCCGACGGCTCGCGCGCGCCCTTCGTGCCGTCGCCGGCGCAGGCGCAGGCGCGCGAGAAGTTCGTGAGCGACGAGAAGGGCGCCGAGGTCTCCGCCCAGGCGGCCTGGGAGCGCGGCATGCGGCTGCTCGTCGAGACGGCGATCTTCATGCTCGCCGGCCTGGCAATGGGCGTTCGCGCGCGCCGTCGCGCGTGACGCACGCGCGCGGGGCGCCGGCTCGCTCAGCGGCCCTTGAGCGCATCCGCGTGGTAGCGCAGGTGATCCTCGATGAAGCTCGCGATGAAGAAGTAGCCGTGGTCGTAGCCCGGGTGCCGGCGCAGCGTCAGCGACAGTCCGGCATCGCGGCAGGCGGCCTCGAAGCGATCGATGTTCAGCTGTTCCTCCAGGAACTTGTCCGCCATCCCCTGGTCGACCAGCAGCGCCGGCGCGCGTGAGCCCGACTTCACCAGCTCGGTGGCGTCGTGCGCGGCCCAGGCGCTGCGGTCGTCGCCCAGGTAGTTCGTGAACGCCTTGACGCCCCACGGACACTGCATGGGCGCCGCCACCGGCGCGAACGCCGACACGCTGCGGTACAGCCCCGGATGGCGCAGCGCCAGCGTCAGCGCGCCGTGGCCGCCCATCGAATGGCCGAACAACCCGACGTCCCCGCGCCAGCACGGGAAGTTGGCGGCGAGCAGCTCGGGCAGCTCGCGCGTGACGTAGCTCTCCATGCGCCAGTGCGCCGACCACGGCGCCTGCGTCGCGTCGACGTAGAAGCCCGCGCCGTGGCCGAAGTCCCAGTGGTCGTCGGCGCCGGGGACGCCCGTGTCGCGCGGGCTGGTGTCGGGCGTCACCAGCATCAGGCCGAGTTCCGCGGCGGCACGCTGCGCGCCGGCCTTGATGGCGAAGGTCTCCTCGGTCGAGGTCAGCCCGGCCAGCCACACCAGCGCCGGCACCGCCGCGCCCGCGAGCGCCTGCGGCGGCCGGTAGACGCCGAACTTCATCGGCAGGCCGATGCTGCTCGACGCGTGCCGGTAGAAGCCCTGCACGCCGCCGAACGACGCGTGCTCGGACAGCGTCTCGACGGCCGGCGCGTCGGCGGCCATCAGTACACCACCACCGAACGGATGGACTCGCCGCGCTCCATCAGCTCGAAGCCGTGGTTGATGTCCTCCAGCGCGAGCGTGTGCGTGATCAGCGGGTCGATGGCGAGCCTGCCTTCCATGTACCAGTCGACGATCCGGGGCACGTCGGTGCGGCCGCGCGCGCCGCCGAAGGCCGAGCCCTTCCAGACGCGGCCCGTCACCAGCTGGAACGGCCGCGTCGCGATCTCCTGGCCCGCGCCGGCCACGCCGATGATCACGCTCTGGCCCCAGCCCTTGTGGCAGCACTCGAGCGCCTGGCGCATCGTCGTGGTGTTGCCGATGCACTCGAAGCTGTAGTCGGCGCCGCCGTCGGTCAGCTGGACGATCGCGTCGACGACGCCGGGCACCTCCTTCGGGTTGATGAAGTGCGTCATGCCGAACCGGCGCGCCATCGCCTCGCGCGCCGGGTTGATGTCGATGCCGATGATCCTGTCGGCGCCGACCATCCGGGCGCCCTGGATCACGTTCAGCCCGATGCCGCCGAGGCCGAAGACGACGACGTTGGCCCCGGCCTCCACCCTGGCCGTGAACAGCACCGCGCCCACGCCGGTGGTGACGCCGCAGCCGATGTAGCAGACCTTGTCGAACGGCGCATCGGGCCGGATCTTCGCCAGCGCGATCTCGGGCACGACGATGTGGTTGCTGAAGGTGGACGTGCCCATGTAGTGCAGGATGGGCCGGCCGTCCAGCGAGAAGCGGCTGGTCGCGTCCGGCATCAGCCCGCGCCCCTGGGTCGAGCGGATCTGCTGGCACAGGTTGGTCTTGCGCGACAGGCAGAACTTGCACTGCCGGCA
>DASQCX010000245.1:0-4165 GCA_035634455.1 Burkholderiaceae bacterium | reverse complement strand
CTGTATTCGGTGATCTCCATCGCCGGCTTCGTGCTGATCTGCGTCGGCTTCGGGCAGGCGCGGCGGGCGCCGGTCGTGCTGTGGTCGCCGCCGATTTGGACGCACCACGTCGCGGCGCTGCTGACGCTGGTCGCCTTCGTCCTGCTGGTCGCCGCCTACGTCCCGGCCAACGGCATCAAGGCGCGCGTGAAGGATCCGATGATCCTGGGCGTCAAGACCTGGGCCTTCGCGCACCTGCTGGCCAACGGCACGCTGGCCGACGTCGTCCTGTTCGGCAGCTTCCTGGCGTGGGCGGTGCTCGACTTCCGCGCCGTCCGCCAGCGCCGCCGCGCCGGCCAGGAGCCCGACGTCGCCGCGCCGCGGCGCGGACGCAGCGCGATCACGGTGGTCGTGGGCGTGCTGGCGTGGATGCTGTTCGCGTTCCACCTGCACCAGCCGCTGATCGGCGTGCAGCCGATCCCCTGGCACTGATCAGGGCGCCGGCCTGTCCTTCTCCCAGGCCGGGTGGATCAGCCCGGCCAGCAGCTCGAAGCGCGTGTAGGGCCGCGCGCGGCCGGACAGCTTGAGCGAGAGCGACACCACCAGCGTGTGGGTGCGCGACGGCGGCGCCTTGACCGACAGCACGCCGAGCCAGACGACGATGAGCAGCGGCAGCCACCACGGCGTGCGCACGGCGCCGGGATGAGTGAGGTAGTCGGCCAGCGCCCAGCCCGACGCCGCCACGCCCAGCGCCAGGCCGCTGATGGCCTCGCTCCAGGAGTGCGCGCCGAGCTTGACCCGCGACCAGGTGATCAGCACGGCCATCAAGGCGCCCGCCGCGACGCCGGGCCGCCCGGCGATGATCGCCCCCAGCACCGGCAGGATGGCCCACGAATACATCGAGTGGCCCGAGAAGCCCGTGAAGTCGATCGCCGCGATCCCGATGCCGAAGCCGAGGAAGGCCACCTTGCTGGAGGTCGTGACGATCGTGGCCGCGCCGATGCCGGCCACCCAGCGCAGGGCCGAGCGCCGCGCCGGGTGGTCGTGCGCGTGCGGGTTGCCCTCGGCCAGGCGGCCGCGCGCGCCGGCGGGCCGCGCGAAGGCGAGCCACAGCACGCCCGCGAGGAACGCCGGCAGCAGGATCTGGGCCTCGCCCAGCCGCGTCACCGCGAGCCAGAACAGCGAATGGATTCCGGGGGTTCCCGTCATGGGTCCTTGCAAATGCGAACGATGCGAAAGAGGGCGATCCTAGCCGCCTCCGGTGAGGCCGACGTGAGGCGGGGCTGACGGTCCGTCGCGCGAGCCTGCAGTTGGCGCTGCGCGGCATACGGGCCGTCGCAAGCCGGTGGTGGGAGTGTCCGGTGCTGCCTAGAGTTCAACCATCGAATCACGGACGGCGCAACGCAGACGACGTCCACTTCACACCGAAGGAGCACTCATCATGACCACGAACCTGACCGCCCGCATCGCCTCCGTCGCCCTCGCCGCCCTGATGACCCTGGGCATGCTGGGCGGCATCAACGGCTTCGCGAAGGTCGAAGCCCGGCTCGGCGCCGCCAATGTGCTGGTCGCGCAGGCCGGCCAGCCGGCCGCGCGCGCCTGAGCTAGATCGTCGCTGCCAGGCGCGTGCCCTGGTCGATGGCGCGCTTGGCGTCCAGTTCCGACGCCTCGTCCGCGCCGCCGATCAGGTGCACCTTGATGCCGGCCGCCGCCAGCGGCCCGGCGAGTTCGCGCAGCGGCTCCTGGCCCGAGCACAGGACGACGGTGTCGGCCTCCACCAGCGTGCCGTCCTTGCGCTCCGGCCCGAACGTCACGAACAGGCCGTCGTCGGTCACCCGCTCGTAGTTGACGCCGGCCAGCATCTCCACGTTCTTCATCTTCAGCGTCGCGCGGTGCACCCAGCCCGACGTCTTGCCCAGCCCGGCGCCATGCTTGCCGGGCTTGCGCTGCAGCAGCGTCACCTGGCGCGCCGGCGCCGAGGGCTGCGGGCGCTCGAGGCCGCCCGGCGTGCGCGCCGGATCGCCGACGCCCCATTCGCGCTTCCATTCGTCCAGGTGCAGCGTGGGCGAGGGCTCGCCGCGGTCGGCGCCCGTGACCAGGAACTCGGCGACGTCGAAGCCGATGCCGCCCGCCCCGACGATGGCCACGCGCTGGCCCACCGGCTTGCGGTGCAGCAGCACGTCGACGTAGCTCAGCACCTTGGCGTGCTCCTGCCCGGGGATGCGCGGGTCGCGCGGCACGACGCCGGTGGCCAGGATCACCTCGTCGAAGCCGCCGGCCTGCAGCGCCGCGGCGTCGACGCGCGTGTTCAGCTTCAGCTCCAGCGTCGGCAGCAGCTCGATGCGGCGGCCGAAGTAGCGCAGCGTCTCGCTGAACTCCTCCTTGCCGGGAATGCGCCGGGCCATGTTGAACTGGCCGCCGATGCGCTCGGCGCCGTCGAACAACACGACGCGGTGGCCGCGCTCGGCCAGCGTGGTCGCCGCCGCGAGGCCGGCCGGGCCGGCGCCGACGACGGCCACGCGCTTGGCGGCGGCGGCCGGCGCTATCCTGAGTTCCGTCTCGAAGCCGGCGCGCGGGTTCACGAGGCAGGTCGCCTGCTTGTTGCTGAAGGTGTGGTCCAGGCAGGCCTGGTTGCAGGCGATGCAGGTGTTGATCTCGTCGGCCCGGCCTTCGGCGGCCTTGGCGACGAAGGCCGCGTCGGCCAGGAACGGGCGCGCCAGCGACACCAGGTCGGCCTGGCCGAACTCGTCGATGCCCGCGGCCAGCAGCCCCTCGGCCACCTCGGGCGTGTTGATGCGGTTGCTGGTGACCAGCGGGATCCCGACGCCGGCCGCGCGCAGCTCCGCGCGCATCTTGCCGGTCACCCAGCCGAAGGCGGCGCGCGGCACGCTGGTGACGATGGTCGGGATGCGCGCCTCGTGCCAGCCGATGCCGGTGTTGAGGATGGTGGCGCCGGCGGCCGCGACCGCCTTGGCCAGCTGCACCACCTCGTCCCAGCTGCTGCCGTCGGGGATCAGGTCGATCATCGAGATCCGGTAGACCAGGATGAAGTCGGGGCCGACCGCCTCGCGGATGCGGCGCACGATCTCCACGGCCAGCCGCATGCGATTCTCGTACGCGCCGCCCCAGTCGTCGGTGCGCTTGTTGGTGTGGCGCACCAGGAATTCGTTGATGAAGTAGCCCTCGCTGCCCATCACCTCGACGCCGTCGTAGCCGGCCTCGCGCGCCAGCACGGCGCAGCGCACGAAGGCGCGGATCTGGCGCTCGATGCCGCGCGCCGTCAGCGCCCGCGGCGTGAACGGCGAGATCGGGCTCTGGAGGCGGCTGGGCGCCACGCACAGCGGCGAGTAGCCGTAGCGCCCGGCGTGCAGGATCTGCAGCGCGATCTTGCCGCCCTCGGCGTGCACCGCGTCGGTCACCTGCCTGTGGCGGCGCGCGCCGGCGTGCGTCCACAGCGTGCCGGCGAAGGGCTTGACCCAGCCCTCGAAGTTGGGCGCGAAGCCGCCGGTGACGATCAGCCCGGCGCCGTGGCGCGCGCGTTCCGCGTAGAACGCCGCCATGCGCGGGAAGTCGCGCGCGGCGTCCTCCAGCCCGGTGTGCATGCTGCCCATGATGGTGCGATTGCGCAGCGTGGTGAAACCGAGATCGAGCGGGGCGAGCAGCTTCGGGTAGGGCGACGTCATCGTGTTCCTCGGGCGGGCCGGTGGTGACCGGCGGGTGCCGCATGGTAGGGCCCGCGGGCCTGCCAGAATCGGGGCGGCGCCCTAATCCGCGGCCGGCGCGCGCGAACTTTCCGGCCCGTTCGCGCTCAGTGGAGGCGGGGCCTCGCCCCGGCACGGGCGGGCGTGGCGACCGGTCGCAACAGACCGGCAACACGGCATGCCTCATAATGTTGGATTCAGATGACAGGCGTCCGCCTGGAAAGTGGAGTTTTTCGATGAACAAACGTGAGTTCCTGGCAGTGGGCGGCGCCGTGCCCTTGATGTTGGCCGGCTGCGGCGGCAGCGGTTCGGGAAGCGCCCCGGTTCGCCTGGTCAACGCGAGCGTCGGATACCCCAACCTCGGATTCATGGTCGAGTCGACCCAGGCCACGTCCTCCGACGTCGCCTATGGCGCCGCCAGCCCCTTCGAGAACGTGCAGGCCGGCTCGGTCGGCGTCACCCTGACCGTTTCGGGCGCCAGCGCC
>DASQCX010000244.1:0-3456 GCA_035634455.1 Burkholderiaceae bacterium | reverse complement strand
CGCCAGCTGTGGCGGCTGTCGGACTACACGACGATCGAGCTGGTCGCCCGCGAAGCCGGCGCACCCGATAACCAGCACCCGTACGCGGTCGAGGCCAACGCGTTGCACGCCTGGCTGCAGCAGATCCAGGTGCTGCGCGCCGGCGCCGCCAAGCCGCTGTTCGCGATCGACGAGCTCAACAACATCCTGCCGTCGCTGATCGAGGCCCTGAACCACGTCCGCCCCGACCAGGACATCGCGCTCGTGAGCGCGGCGCGCCACGAGGACAACAGCTTCTTCAGCATCTCGGCCGTCACGGCGCGGCTGTTCGTGGTCGACGGGCACCTGAACATCATCGTGCACGACCCGCGCTTCGACTTCTACGACACCGCGCGCGGCAGCGGCATGGCGCCCCGCTTCACGGTGGGTTCGCGCTCGGCCGAGGGCACGGCGGCGATCCAGAGCCCCGGCGCGACGAACAAGCGCGCCGACTGGCTGGTGCTGGGCACGGCCGCGCCCGCCGTGGCGGCGCCCGCGGCCGTCGCGCCAGTGGCGCCGGCCCCCGCAGTCGCTCCGGCCGCCCCGGTCGCACCGCCTGCCGCCATGGCGTCCCCGGCCCCGGTCGCACCCGCCGCGCCGGTCGCTCCGGTCGTGGCGCCTGTCGCACCGGCGCTGCCCGCCGCCATCCCGCCCGCGCCGCCGGCCGAGCAGGATGCCGAGCAGCGCCTGACCCGGCTGAAGCGCCTGTACGAGAAGGGCCTGATCACCAAGTCCGAGTACGACAAGAAGCGGGCGGAGATCATCAAGGGGCTTTGAGATCCCGGCTGCCCCGGCCCGCCGCGTCCGGCGGCGGATGCGACCCGAAAGAAGACGCCTCCGACCACGGTCGGAGGCGTGCAAGGACGGACGACGCGCCTGACGGCGTCTTCCGTCGCGACGCCCGGCGTTGGGGGCCGGGGCAGTCACCCGATCTGCCGCCGCGCTGGAAGCGGCGCGACGGCATGCGCGGGAGCACCCGTGGCGACGGGAGGAAGCCGTCGCCGCCGGTGCATCGTCCCTTGGAGCGGCGCGGCCTGCCGGACGCGCGAGCGCCCAGCCGGGAGTCCCCGGACTCCGCGCCATGGGACGGGTTCGGTGCGCTGTCGCGCACATGCATCTGGTCATCGGCCGGTTCATGCAAGAGTTGAATCGCGTGGGGCGGGATCGCCATCGAGACGCCAGTTGACACCCTTCGCCGGGTCGGCGCCCGGCGCCGAATGCCCGATTTCGGGGCGCCTGGACACGGGCATCCGATGGCCGGCGGGTGCACCATGGAGGCAGACGAACCACTCGCTGCAGCACCCGTTCCATGGCCTCCGCCCGTCCTCTCGCCGCTCCTGCTCCTGCCTTGGCGCCCCGCCCGCGCCGGCGAGCGCGCGCGCTGGTGTCGGCCTCGGCACTGGCCGGAGGGTTGGCCGGCTTGGCGGCGGGGGCGGCGTGCATGGCGTGGGTGCCGCCGGTCGGGCGGGACGTCGGCGCGCCGGCGGGCATCGGTGCCGCGCCGTCCATCGACATCGGTGATCGCTCCTTCGAGCCGGCTCCCGTCGCGGTGGCCAGGGTGCTGACGCCAGCGGCCCGAGCCGGCGTCGTCCCGGTGCGCGACGCGCAGGAGGAGGATCGCCGGCCATGACGCCGCTCGATCTCGACCTCGTTCCCGAACCGCCGCCGCCGTCGCCTGCCGTGCTGGTGGCCCGGCATCGGCGGGCGCTGGTGGCGGGCCTGGGCGGCGGACGCGAAGGCGATTCGGCCGTGGCCAAGTCCTCTTTCGCGGAACGCCGGTTGCGCGCTTCCGACACCGCGGCCACGCGCTACGTCGATCCGCTGCCCGGAACCGTCGCGGAACCGCCGGATTCGGTGCTGCCACCGCTGCCACCGCCACCGCCACCGCTGCCAGTCGACGGCCGCGCCGACCCGCCGGCGTCGATAGGCACGCCGCGCGCTGTCGACTGCGCGGCCGCGACGCCGGCGGCCGCCTCCTCCGGCCTGCGCCTCGACGACGCGCTCGTCGTGCCGGCCGGCGCCGTGGTGCGCGGCTACCTGCGCTGCCGCGCCTTGCTGCTGGTGGGCGACGTCGTCGGCAACGTCCATTGCACGGCCGGCCCGGTGGTGATCCGCTCCGGCGCCAGCCTCAAGGGGCGGCTGGTGGCGGCCGGCGACGTCTACGTCTGCGGCACGGTGGGCGACGCCGGCGGCGGGGCGGTCGTCACCACGCGCGGCAAGCTGACGCTGGCACCCCGGGCGCGCGTGGACGGCGACGTGCGCAGCGCATGGCTGGATCTGCACGACGGGGCCGTGCTCAACGGCGTGTCCAGGAGGTGCGAGGACTGAACGGCAAGCCGGGAGCCGGCCGCGGGCTCTCGGGTCCACCGCGGCTCGTGATGCGTCGGTCGGTTTGGCCGGGGCGGGGCAGGGCGCCGACCGCCGCGATGCGTGCTCGTGCTCCGCGCGCGAGTGCGAGTACTTGGCAGGTTGCGCTCAGACCACCGGCGGCATCGCGAACCCCTCCCGCTGTTGCGCGTTGGCCTCCTGCACCAGCAACCCCATCGCACGGCGCTGGCCGCTGGCCAGGTCCTTGAAACCGAGCAACCGGCGCCGGCAGTCGCCGACCAGCGCCGATCGGCGGGCCGGGTCGACCAGCCCCAGCAGCCAGGCCATCTCGAGGCGGGCCAGCGTCTCGTCCGCCTGCATCAGCAGCGTCAGGAAGCGATGCGCGCCCGGGCTCACGATCGTGGCCTGGAAGCGGGCCGGGCGCGCGAAGGCGATGCTGGCGCCGGCCGGTCCGCGGGCGGCGATCGCCGACTGCAGCTCCGCCGCCTGCCGTTCGAGGAAGGCCTGAACCTCGTCGGTGCGTTGGCGCAGCGCGGCGAGCGCGCCGTCCAGGCGTGCGCGATCCAGGCCCTGCACGCGCCGGCTGGCCTCCAGCGCGTGCAACTGGCGCGACACGTAGACGAAGTCGCGCCGGAAGACCTGGCGCGCGAGCGCGGTGCGCAGCTCGAAGTCCAGCCGCAGCGCGGCGCCCTGGGCGCGTCGTGCCAGCAGCCAGAGCTCGGTGTCGCGCGCGGCCAGTTGCGGCTCGGAGGGCGTGGCCGCGGCGTCGGTCGCGCGGTGGTCGCCGGCACGCGCGTCGGCGCTCGGCGTGTCGAAGGCAGCGGCGACGTCGGGCGCGGGCGCAGGCTCGATGTCGATGTCGGGCGGGGTCGTCACGCCCGCGGGCGCATCCGCGCTCGCGGACGGCGCGCCGCGGCGCGCGCCGACGATGCGTCGCCGCCAGCGTGCGCCGTCGGGCAGGGCGGGGCAGTCGCCGGACGGCGCGAGGCCGGCGGCGAGGGCGATGGGCGGTGCGTCGTTGGCGTCCACGGCGATCTCCGTTGCGGGTCTTCACAGTAAGCCAGGCTCGCACGGGGCGCCCGCGGCAAACGGCGTGGTTTCCGGCCGGTT
>DASQCX010000243.1:0-1638 GCA_035634455.1 Burkholderiaceae bacterium | reverse complement strand
GTGATGCAGAGCGCGAACGGCTGCGGCCCCAGGAGGACGTGGTGGCCCTCGACGCGCACCGTGTAGAGGCCCGGCGTGGGCGCCGGCAGCCGCACCAGCTCCTCGACGTTCAACGAATCGCGTACGCCGCCGTCCGCCGAGGCGTAGTTGAGCAGGTAGTTGCCGCGGTAGGTGGCGCCGTCCTTCAGCACCAGCAGGTCGAGGTCGTTGACCAGCTGCACGGCCGAGGCCGGATTGCCGGGCGCGTCGGTCCAGCACAGCGCCACCTTGAGCGGCTGGTTCGGATCGGTCACCTGCACCTGGTACTCGACGTACCGACCGTCGGCGAGCCCGTCGTGCGGGTCCACGAGCAGCGTGCGGCTCGAATCTCCGGGGAAGTAGAGCACGTCGTCGAGCGTCAGCCGCCCGTGGCCGATCGTGTTGTCGGGCACGCGGAAGCCGGTGATGTCGTTGCGCGAGCCGGCGACGGCCATGGCGCGCAGCAGCGCCGCGGACGGCGTGAAGCCGTTCGCCTTGACCGGCGCGCCCGTGGGATACCAGCCGTCGGTGAGGTACTGGCGCGCGAGCGCCATGGCGCCCGCGACCGCCGGCGTGGCCATCGACGTGCCGGAGTACGACGCATACGTGTAGCGCGTGTTGCCGATCGACGACGTGACCTCGGCGCCCGGCCCCATCACCGTGGGCTTGCGGCGGCCGTCCCTCGTGGGGCCGCGGCTCGAGAACGACGCGAACCTGTTCTGGAGCGTGCCGTTCCCGGTGGCACCCACGGTGAGACAGTTCTTCGCCGTGCCGGGCGCGTTCAACGACGCGAACGCGCCGAGGTTCCCGGCCGCGAGCGCGATCAGGTAGTCCTGGTGGTCCCATACGAACTGGTCGACCTGCATCGAGTTGAGCGTGTATGCGCCCTGCGCGTTCGCGCCCCAGGAGTCGGACGAGATGCGCGCGGCGCCGGCGGCGTTGCCGGCGTACGACGGCCGGAACAGGTCGTTGAGGTCAGCCGGCAGGTGGAGCGAAGCGTCGTTCGTGCCGCCGGCGTCCATGAAGTAGAGCTTCGCGTCCTTGGCCATGCCGGACCACGGCGCGCCCGAATAGGGGTCGGGGTTCCCGGCGAGCGTGCCGGACGTGTGCGTGCCGTGCCAGTCGTGGCCCACGTCGTCGCCGAACGTGACATCCGGCGAATCCAGGCACGGCTTGTACGCGATGATCTTGCGGTGCTTCGGATAATCGCCCCAGGTGTCGATCGCCAGCGTCGAGTCGAAGAACATCTCGTGGTTCGTCCGCACGCCGCTGTCGGCGATCATCAGCACCTGGCCCTGGCCGCGCAGGCCGTGGTCGAACACGGGCCGCGAGTTCTGGACGCCCGACTGCACCACCCACTGCGCCTGGTCGTTGCTGAACGTGTACACCGGCGTGGGCTCGATCCACGCCACGCCCGCGAGGCCGGCGGCGTCCGCCAGGCGCGAGCGGTCGAGCGTGAACCGCGCGAGGTGGTTGCGCGGCCCGCGCGTCGACGTGACCTGCGCCGCGCCGAGCGCGCGCAGCGCCGCGATCGTGGCGTCGTCGTCACCGTCTTCGAAGAGCAGTGCGGTGACGTCCACTACGCCCGCGGCCGAGGGGTCGAGCGCCGCGCTCAGCTTG
>DASQCX010000242.1:0-1578 GCA_035634455.1 Burkholderiaceae bacterium | reverse complement strand
GCTCAATCCGGCCGCCACGCTGCTCGTCACGCGCGGTGCGCACGCGGCCACGCTCCATGTGGACAACGAGGTGATCGAAGCAGCGCCGCCGCGCGTCGAGGTGGCCGACACCGTGGGCGCGGGCGACGCCTCCATCGGCGGGCTGCTGTTCAGCCTGATGAGCGCACCGCAGCGCGACTGGCGTCAGCATCTCGCCTTCGCGCTCGCCGCAGGCGCGGCCGCGTGCCGCCGGCCCGGTGCGCATTCGCCGACGCTGGACGAAGTCGTCGCGCTGCTCGCCGATTAAGAAGGCAGCAGCACGCGGCGCATCGCCTCCTCTGGCGCGGCGCGGGGCTGACACGAAAGCGCCGCGCCGCCGTCATATGCGTGTCCCGCAGCCGCTCGGGCAACGTGCTAGCATGGAATTTCCCTCTTGTTGCGGGTGACGCGCGCAGCGCGCGCGGCCCAACACCTGCCTGGCCCGACCCGCGCGGCCCGTCGAGGGTTTTCCTTCCACGAGGAGCACGTTATGGAAGACGTCACCTACACCAAGGGGATCTACACGGCCGTCGCTTCGGTGCGGTCCATGAACGCCAGCCAGTACCAGGGCCTGGTCTCCCTGGCGCGCGACGACGGCGAGGAACTCGAAAACGCGGTGTATGAAGTGGAGGCCGCGTCGGGCACGCCGGAAGAGGCTCTCGAAGAAGCCAAGGCGCTGGCGCATCGTATTCTTGGCGAGCTCGAACTGTAGGTCGCCAACGCCCTCTCAGGGCATGTTGACAGTGCTGCATGGGACCGGGGTGCTCTGCACGGGACCATACCCTGTGCGGTCGACAGGAGGTGAAGCATGGCCGAACAGCTCTTCCTTTACGGCGTCTACGCCATCCACGTGCATCCGCTCGAACTGCAGGGTGCTCGCTGGGACGCCGAGTATCAGATCACGCATCGCGACAAGGCCGTGCAGCCGTGGGTCACGGTCGGCGGCAACGCGGGCTACGACGCGCCCACACAAGCCGTGGACGCCGCGCGCCGCCAGGCCATCGCCGATATCGAGCACGGCGCGGGCATACCGAAGCCGCACGGGTTTCCGTAAGCCTGCCGTGCAGCGCCGCCGCGAGTCTCTCCCGCTCGCGCCAGGCGTAGCGCCAGCGGCGCGGCGGCGCGTCTCGCCCGTCAGCGTCCGCTGGCGCTTTTCCCACTTTGGCCTGCGCTTTGGCTCGCATTTTCCCCGACTGCCGCGCGCGGTTTCGCCGTGCGGTTAACCTTCCGGCTTGTCCCGTCTCCCCGGCATTGCTACGCTCTTCTTCTTACCTCAGATCCGCAGGGACCATCATGACGCCCGAAACGCCGGAGCGCGTCGCAAACCAGGAAGCCGCCCAGCAAGCCGAAGCAGCGCCGCAGGATTCGCCGGGCGTGGACATGGCCGCCTGCCTCGCAGAGACACCCGGCGGCACGAGGCGCGGAGCAAAGCGCGGCGCGCCGCGCAAGCTGCATATCGGCGGCCGCGACGTGCTCGTCTACGGCATGCCCGTCCAGGCCTGGGGCGACTTCTATCACTCGGCGCTCACCATGCGCTGGCCCGCTTTCTTCGCCTCGCTC
>DASQCX010000241.1:0-2000 GCA_035634455.1 Burkholderiaceae bacterium | reverse complement strand
GCCGCGAACGCCACGGCCACCCCGCCGAGGGCGACCGCCAGCGCCGTCACCACCCGGCGGGTGCGCAGCGTGCGGCGGACAA
Organism: Burkholderiaceae bacterium; assembly: GCA_035634455.1. Classification (GTDB taxonomy): domain Bacteria; phylum Pseudomonadota; class Gammaproteobacteria; order Burkholderiales; family Burkholderiaceae_C; genus Scleromatobacter. The sequence continues at coordinate 1,918 of DASQCX010000241.1, read as the reverse complement.
GTCGCCTGGCCTCGTACGGCATCCGCAGCACCAGGATCGTGAAGCCCGCCATTGTCCCGGCCACGAGCACGCCGAAGCCGACGGCGAACGGAAACCTGTCGATGTGCGCGACCGCGGGAATCCACAGCATGATCAGCGCTACCAGCACGAAGATGTAGATCATCCGGGATAGCGTGCGCAAGATGACCACGTCGATGTTCCTGCTGTAGATGTGCTCGCCTGGCGTGGTCCGCGCCGCGTTGATGAAATGCTTGATCGCGCCGACGGTGTCGTGCCGCCGCAGCCTGATCCGGCCGAGTTCGTTCATCGCGCCGCTGTGCGCCGGGTCGAGGGCCAGGGCGCGCTCCTGGTGCGTGCGGGCGCCGTCAAGGTCGCTGCGGGCGAGCGCTACCTTGCCGGACAGGAAGTGCACGTCGGGCTCGTTCGGCGCGAGCCGGCGAGCCTCCGCCGCCGCCGCGGCGGCCAGGGCGGGCTGGGAGGCGGCCAGCGCGGCCTGCGCGACGCAGACGTGCGTCTGCCAGTACGACGGGGCCAGGCGGCGCGACTCAGCCGCCGCGCGCAGCGCTTCGGCATGGTTGCCCAGGTGCATCAGCGCGTTGCTGGCCAGCCGGTGCGGCCACTCCTCGGCCGGCTCGATCGCAGCCGCGCGGTTGGCCGCGTCGACGGCGGCCTGATAGCGATCCGCGCCCAGGTGCGCGCGGGCGAACAGGCACCACGCCCGGCTGCTGCCCGGCTCGGCGGAGACCACCCGGGCAAGCAGGTTCGATGCCTCGTTATAGCGCCCGAGGTCGAGCATCGTGGCGGCCCGCGCCAGCTCCTGCCTAAGCTCCGTCAAGTCGCCGGTTCCGTCAAATCAGCCGGCGCTTTCGCAGGTATGCCACCAGATCATCGTAAGCGCCGCCCTCGTTGGCGAACAGTGCGACATTCCGCGCGGTGTCGAACCAGGTGCCAAGCGACGGCCGCACCTCGGCGGCGGCCGCCTCCAGGTCGGCCTGCCCGATCAGCCGGGGCTCGCCGCGCCGGACCGAGTCGAGCAGCGCGCGTTCGGCGGCGGTCTCGCAGATGTGCGCGATGTCGGCACCCGAGTAGCCGTCGGTGATCTTGGCCAGCTTGGCCAGGTCGATCCCGGCGACCGGCCGCTCCCGCAGGTGGTAGCGGAATACGCCCTCACGCGCCGGGCCGTCCGGCGGCAGCACGAGCAGCGTCCGGTCGAACCGGCCCGGGCGGCGCAGCGCGCTGTCCACGTCCCACGGGTGGTTGGTCGCGGCCAGCAGGAACACCCCGGTGTTGTCGCTGGCCACGTCGTCGAGCTCGAGCAGCAGCTGGTTGACGGCGCTGCGCATCGGCGTGTTCCGCAACTGGGAGCGCTTCTGCCCGATCGCGTCCACCTCATCGAGGAAGAGCACGCACGGCGAGTTGCGGCGGGCGACCTCGAAAAGCTCGTGGATGTTCCGCTCGCTGCGGCCGACAAACATGTCGATCAGGTCGGCGAACGACACGGTGATGAACCGCGCGCCGAGTTCCCCGGCTACCGCGCGGGCGATGAACGTCTTGCCGCAGCCCGGCGGCCCGTACAGCAGCAGGCCGCCGCGCAGCGACTTGCCGTAGAGCTTGCGGAGCTCCGGGTTGCGCATGGGCGCGAGGAACGCCGCCTCGAGCCGCTTCTTGACCTCGGTCATGCCAGCCACATCGGCGAGCGTCAGCCCGGCGTGCTCGGCGTCGTACGCGCGAGCTTCGTCCAGACCGGCCGACGTCGACCCGGCGTCGCCGACGAACCTCGAGGGGAGCACGTCGCGCAGCTCGGCTTCGGCCTGCGACCAGTCGTAGCTGGCCGTCACGTCATCTCCGGCGGGCCTGCCTGCCTGCTCCCCGGCCGCACCGTAGGTCGTGGGGTCGGCCGGGAGGTCGGCCGCTCCTG
>DASQCX010000240.1:0-21970 GCA_035634455.1 Burkholderiaceae bacterium | reverse complement strand
ATGCCAAGCGCCGACTTCGCTTTCTCGTACGGCCTGCGCGTGCGCTGGGCCGAGGTCGACATGCAGAAGGTGGTCTTCAACGGCCACTACCTGATGTACGTCGATACGGCCATGGGCAATTACTGGCGTGCGCTGGCGCTGCCGTACGAGGACACGCTGGCCGCCCTGGCCGGCGACCTGTTCGTGCGCAAGTCGACGCTGGAGTACCTGGCGCCGGCGCGCTACGACGATGCGCTGGAGATCGGCATCCGCTTCGACGGCGCCGGCCGCACGTCGCTGCGCTTCGTGGCGGCGGTGTTCCGCGGCGAGGAGCTGCTGGTGCACGGCGAGATCGTCTACGTCTGGACGGACGCGGCCACGCAGCGGCCGGTGCCGGTGCCGCAGGCGCTGGTCGACGTGTTCAGCGCGCATGCGGCGGGCGAGCCCATGGTCAGCGTCACGGTGGGCGGCTGGGGCGAACTCGGCGTCGAGGCGCAGGCGATCCGCACGGCGGTGTTCGTCGAGGAGCAGAAGGTGCCGCTGGCGCTGGAACGCGATGCCGCCGACATCGACGCCGTGCACGCGCTGGCGCGCAACCGCCTCGGCCTGGCCGTGGGCACCGGCCGGCTGCTGGCCGCGCAAGGCCCCGGCCACCCGGCGCGCATCGGCCGCATGGCCGTCAGCCGCACGATGCGCGGCGCCAACATCGGCCGCGGGTTGCTGGAGGCGCTGATGGCCGCCGCAGGAAAGCGCGGCGACCAGGAAGTCATGCTGCACGCGCAGGTCTCGGCCTTCGGCTTCTATCGCCGCGCGGGCTTCGTGCCGCACGGCGAGCGCTTCGAGGAGGCCGGCATCGTGCACCAGGAGATGCGGCGCGCGCCCTGATCATCCGATTGTTGACCATCCACTTGGATGGCAATAGGATGGCGCCATGCCAGCCCTGAGACCTGCCGCCAGCGCCAAGCCCGTCGACGAGAAGATCACGATCAACCTCGGCTTCGTCGACCTCGGCCAGATCGACCTGCTCGTGCAGGAAGGCTTCTACGCCAACCGCAGCGACCTGATCCGCACCGCCATCCGCAACCAGATCGCCTCGCACGCCGAGGCGGTCAAGCAGGTGGTGAGCCGCCGCACGCTCGTGCTGGGAATCCATCAGCTGACCGTGCACGAGCTCGAGGCCGCGAAAGCGCGCGGCCAGTCGCTCGACGTGCGCGTGCTGGGCCTGTTGACCATCGCGCCGGACGTCACGCCCGAGCTCGCGCGCGAGACGGTCAACTCGCTGGTGGTGCTGGGCGCGTGGCATGCCAGTGCCGCGGTCAAGGCCGCCCTGGCCGATCGGATGGAACCATGAACGACGATTTCCAGCGCCGGATGGCCGAGGCGGCGCGGCTGATGCGCGGCGGCAGCTTGATGGAGGCGACGGCTGCGATCCAGCGGGCGCTCGGTGGCGCGCCGCAGGCCACTGCACCCGCGGCGGCGGACAGGCCTGTCCGCGCCGTCGAGGACGTGATCGACGTCGAGGCGCGCGTCGTCGAGGAGTCCCCCGCCGATCCGCGGCCGGCCCAACGCACGTGTGCTGAATCGTACTCGGCCGGCCACTTCGCCAACGAGTGCGGCGCGCGCGACTACAAGCTGTTCGAACCCGCGCGCAGCGACGACGCGCCGCTGCCGCTGGTCGTGATGCTGCACGGCTGCACGCAGGATCCCGACGACTTCGCGCGCGGCACACGCATGAACGCGCTGGCGCGGGCACGGGGCCTTCTCGTGCTGTACCCGGCGCAGTCGCAGCGGGCGAACGCGCAGCGCTGCTGGAACTGGTTCAAGCACAACCACCAGGCGCGCGGCAAGGGCGAGCCGGCCATCCTCGCGGGCATGGTGCGGCAGGTGATGGCGACGCGCGCGATCGATCCGGCGCGGGTGTACGTGGCGGGGCTGTCGGCCGGTGGCGCGATGGCGGCGATCCTGGGCCACGCCTATCCCGACCTGTTCGCCGCGATCGGCGTGCACTCGGGCCTGGCGCCGGGCTCCGCCACCGACGTGCCGTCCGCGTTCGCGGCGATGGGCGGCACGGCGGCCACGCCGCGGCGTCCGGCCAAGCTCGGCACCGCCCCGCCCACCATCGTCTTCCACGGCGACGACGACACTACGGTGCACCCCGTCAACGGCGAGCGCATCCTCGCGTCCGCGGGCATGAGCGCGCGCGTGGACGCGCAGCGCGGCGCGAGTGCGCAAGGCGTGCCGTACACGCGCCACGTCTGGGTGGACGGACAGGGTGCCGATCGCGCCGAGCAGTGGACGATCCACGGCGGCGGCCACGCGTGGTCGGGGGGCGATCCGAGCGGCTCGTTCACCGATCCGCGCGGGCCGGATGCGAGTGCGGAGATGCTGCGGTTCTTCCTCGCGCATCCCAGGGGCTGAGTGGCGCTTGGCCAGTGCTGCGTCGGGGCGATGAGGTCGCCCGGGCGCGGCGCGCGTCAGGCCAGCGCCGGCTCGGCGCCGGGCTGGCTGCGCTGGCTCAGCCGCTGCAGCAGGCAGAACGCCAGCAGCAGCGCGCCGATGACGATCTTGGTCCACCACGCGCTCAGCGAGCCGTCGAAGGTGATCAGCGTCTGGATCAGCCCCAGCATCAGCACGCCGCACAGCGTGCCGGCCACCAGGCCGACGCCGCCCGCGAGCAGCGTGCCGCCGATCACCACCGAGGCGATGGCGTCGAGCTCCAGGCCCGTGGCATGCAGGCCGTAGCCCGACAGCATGTAGAACGTGAACAGCACGCCGCCGAGCGCCGCGCACAAGCCGCTGAGCGCGTAGACGCCCACCAGCGTGCGCGCCACCGGCAGGCCCATCAGCAGCGCGGACTGCTCGCTGCCGCCGACCGCGTAGACGTTGCGCCCGAAGGCCGTGCCGTGGGCGACGAACACGCCCGCCGCGAACGTGGCGAGCGCGATCACCGCGCCCACCGAGATCGCCGCGTCCCCGAACAGCGGGATGCGCTTCTGGGCGATGGCGGTGAAGGTCGGGTCGGTGATGCTGATCGAGTCGATGCTGATCAGGTAGCACAGGCCGCGCGCGAGGAACATGCCGGCCAGCGTCACGATGAAGGGCTGCAGCCGGAAGCGCGCGACCAGCCAGCCCTGCAGCGCGCCGAACGCCGCGCCGCCGGCCAGCACCAGCGGGATCACGACGCCCGCCGGCCAGTGGCGATGCTCCACCAGCGCGGCCGACACCATCGTCGTCAGCGCCACCACCGAGCCCACCGACAGGTCGATGCCGCCGGTCAGGATGACGAAGGTCATGCCCACGGCCACGACCAGCAGGAAGGCGTTGTCGATCAGCAGGTTGAGGAACACCTGGGCGCTGAAGAAGCCCGTGTACATGACGCTGCCGAACGCGACCATCGCGAGCAGCAGCAGCACGCTGGCCACCACGGGCGGGATGCGCAGTCCCTTGAACCGGAGGCCGCTCATCGCGCGCCTCCCCGGAAGGCCAGCGCGCGCGCCTGGCGGCGGAACTCGGGCGACTGCAGGAGCATCACCGCGAACACGACCACGGCCTTGACGACCAGGTTGATCTCGGGCGGCACGCCGATCGCGTAGATGGTGGACGTCAGCGTCTGGATGATCAGCGCGCCGATCACCGTGCCCGCCAGCGTGAAGCGGCCGCCGGTCAGCAGCGTGCCGCCGACGGTGACGGCCAGGATGGCGTCCAGCTCCATCAGCACGCCGGCGTTGTTGCCGTCGGCGCTCTTGACGTTGGAGCTGACGATCAGCCCCGCCACGCCGGCGCACAGCCCGCAGAACGCGTACACGCAGATCGTGATCGTGCGCGCCCGGACGCCGGCGACGCGCGCCGCCCGCGGGTTGATGCCGATCGCCTGGATGAACAGGCCCAGCGCACTGCGCTCGAGCAGCAGCGTCATGCCCAGCCACACCGCCAGCGCGATCAGCGCGGCCACCGGCACGCCCAGGACGAAGCCGTTGCCGATGACGAAGTAGGGCGGGTAGTAGATCGTGATGATCTGGCCGCCGGTGAGCAGCTGCGCGGCGCCGCGGCCGGCCAGCATCATGATCAGCGTCGCGATGATGGGCTGCAGGCCGGCGCGCGCCACCAGCAGGCCGTTCCACGCGCCGCACGCCGCGGCCGCGGCCAGCGCCGCCAGCAGCGCGACCGGCAGCGGCCAGTGGCTGACGTGCACCGGCCGGCCGTCGACGATCCTGAGGTCGCCGCCGATCATCAGCGCGGCCACCGCGCCCGAGATCGCGACCACCGCGCCCACCGAGATGTCGATGCCGCGCGTGGCGATCACCAGCGTCAGGCCGAGCGCGACGACGGCCAGCGGCGCGGCGCGGTTGACGATGTCGACCAGGCTGCCGTACAGGTGGCCGTCGCGCCATTCCAGGTGCCACAGCCCGGGGTTCAGGCTGGCGTTGACGGCCAGGATCAGCGCCAGCGTCACCAGCGGCCACAGCAGCGGATGGCGCGTCGCCCGGAACCAGATCGACTCGGGCGGCGGCGTCTGCGGCGCGGCGGTGTTCATGTCGTGCGTGGTCGTCATGCGGTGGCCGCCGGCTCGCAGATCAGGTTCATCACCTCGGCCTCGCTCGCGCCGCGCGGCAGCTCGCCGGCCTTGCGGCGGTCGCGCAGCACGACGATGCGGTCGGAGATGCGCAGCACCTCGTCGATCTCCGACGAGATGAACAGCACGGCCATGCCTTCGCGCGCGAGGCGCATCACTTCGTTCATCAGTTCCTGCTTGGCGGCGACGTCGATGCCGCGCGTGGGCTCGTCCAGGATCAGCACGCGCGGCGCGGTCGCCAGCCAGCGCGCCAGCAGCGCCTTCTGCTGGTTGCCGCCGGACAGCAGCGCGATCGGCATGTCCGAATCGGCGGCGCGGATGCCCAGCAGGTCGATGTACTTGCGCGCCAGCTCGCGCTGCCTGGCGGGCCGGATGCAGGGCCACAGCCCGGTGCGCGCCTGCAGCGCCAGCACGATGTTCTCGCGCACGCTCAGCTCGCCGACGATGCCGTCGGACTTGCGCTCCTCGGGGCAGAACGCCAGCCCCAGCCGGACGGCCTGCGCCGGATGCGTGAAGCGCACCGCCCGGCCCTGCACCTGCAGCGTGCCGGCGTCGGCCGCGTCGAGCCCGAACATCAGGCGCGCCAGCTCCGTGCGGCCCGAGCCCAGCAGGCCGGCGACGCCGACGACCTCGCCGTCGCGCAGGTCGAGGTCCAGCGGATGGATGCGCCGCTCCGCTCCGAAGCCGCGCAGCGAAAGCCGCGGCGTCGACGCCCCGGCCGCCGGCCGGGCCGCGGCCGGGGTGTCGGCCGTGGCGGCCGACGCCAGCGCCACGTCGCGCCCCACCATCGCCGCCACCAGCGCGGGCGCCGGCAGCTGCGCGGGCGTCCATTCGCCGACGAAGCGGCCGTTGCGCAGCACGGTGATGCGGTCGGAGATCGCGTAGACCTGGTCGAGGAAGTGCGTGACGAACAGGATCGCCAGGCCCGAGGCGCGCAGCCCGCGCAGCACGGCGAACAGGCTCTCGACCTCGCTCTCGTCCAGGCTGGACGTCGGCTCGTCGAGGATCAGCACCTTGGCCTGCACGCTCAGCGCGCGGGCGATCGCCACCAGCTGCTGCACGGCCACCGGCAGCGTGCCCAGCGTCTGCGCGGGGTCGATGTCCAGGTTCAGCCGAGTGAGCAGGGCGCGCGTCTCGCGCAGCATGCGCGGGCCGTCGATGGCCTTGAGGCCGGCCCAGCCGCGGCGCGGGTAGCGTCCCGCGAAGATGTTCTCCGCCACCGTGAGGTTGGGGCAGAGGTTGACTTCCTGGTAGACGGTGCTGACGCCCAGCTTCTGCGAATCCAGCGGGCTGGCCGGCGCGATCGCCGCGCCGTCCAGCGTGAGCGTACCCGCGTTGGCCGGGATCACGCCCGTGAGGATCTTGATCAGCGTGGACTTGCCCGCGCCGTTCTGCCCCATCAGCGCGTGGACCTCGCCCGCCCGCAGGTGCAGGCGGACGTCGTCCAGCACGGTCACCGCGCCGAAGCGCTTGGCGATGCCTTGCGCGTTCAGCACGGTCGACGAAGTGCGCTACGCCCCCGGCGGGCCGCGACCAGAGGGAGCGTGGGGGCCGTCATTTCAGTACTTGCGCTTGGGGAACTCGGCCGCGGCCACTTCCTGCGGGAAGATGCCTTCCTTGGTCAGGATGCGCGGCGGCACCGGCTTGCCGGCCACCACGTCCTTGACCGCCGCCATCAGCTGCGGGCCCAGCAGCGGCGAGCATTCCACGGTCACGTTGAGCTTGCCGGCCATCATCGCCTCGAACGCGCCCTTGACGCCGTCGATCGAGATGATCGTGATGTCCTTGCCCGGCTTCAGGCCCGCTTCCTCGATCGCCTGGATGGCGCCGATGGCCATGTCGTCGTTGTGCGCGTAGAGCACGTTGATGTTCTTGCCCTCGGCCTTGAGGAAGGCTTCCATCACCTCCTTGCCCTTGGCGCGCGTGAAGTCGCCCGTCTGCGAACGGATGATCTTCATGCGGCTGTCCTTGGAGATGACCTCCTCGAAGCCCTTCTTGCGGTCGATCGCCGGCGCCGAGCCCACGGTGCCCTGCAGCTCGACGATGTTGATCGGGCCTTGCTTGCCCTTCTCGAAGTTCTCCAGCCAGTTGGCGGCCTTGCGGCCTTCCTCGGTGAAGTCCGAGCCCATGAAGGTCACGTACAGGCTCTTGTCCTTGGAGTCGACCGCGCGGTCGGTCAGGATGACGGGGATGTGCGCGGCCTTGGCCTCCTGCAGCACGGTGTCCCAGCCGGTTTCCACCACGGGCGACAGGCCGATCACGTCCACCTTCTGCGCGATGAACGAGCGGATCGCCTTGATCTGGTTCTCCTGCTTCTGCTGCGCGTCGGAGAACTTCAGCTCGATGCCGGCGTCCTTGGCCGCCTGCTTGATCGACTCGGTGTTGGCGGTGCGCCATTCGCTCTCGGCGCCGATCTGGCTGAAGCCCAGCACGATCTTCTTCTGCGCGAACGCGGCAGGGTGCGCGATGGCGGCGGCCACCAGGGTGGCGGCCAGGACCGCGCGGCGTTGGATCGTCATGATTGTCGTCTCCTGTCGTTTGTGTGCCGCCCCTCGCGAGGCGGGTCCCGGGGGCGCGGCGCAGCGGCCGAAACACGCCCGGTGGCCCGCATCCTAGGCAGCGATGCGATATCCGGCAAATCGTTTTTGGGCGCGATCCCATACGATTTCCGATATGGGCCGGATGACCGCGAAAAGGGCGCGGAAATGCCCGCCGGCGCAGCCAGAATCCCCCGGATGAGCACCTACGACATCAGTACCGATCCGGGCCGCCTGCAGCTCGACGCCATCCACGCCTACCTGACCCGCAGCTACTGGTCGCCGGGCATCCCCAGGGACGTGGTGGCGACGGCCATCGCCAACTCGCTGTGCTTCGGCCTGTACCTGGGCGATACCCAGGTGGGGTTCGCGCGCGTCGTCACCGATCGCGCGTCGTTCGCCTACCTGGCCGACGTGTACGTGTTGGAGGGGCACCGGGGGCAGGGGTTGTCCAAGCGCCTGGTCGGGCAGGTGTTGGCGCATCCCGAATTGCAGGGGATGCGGCGGTTTCTGCTGGCGACGCGGGATGCGCATGGGCTGTATGCGCAGTTCGGGTTCAAGGCGCCTGCGAGGCCGCAGAACTTCATGGAGATCCGCACGGCGCCGGCGTGGTTGCTGCCGGAGCCTTGAGGCAGCGGCCTCACACGCGACCCGGCTCGAGCCGCCTGCGCAGCAGCTTGTCATCCTGTGCGCAGTCGCAGGATCTACCCCTACCAAGGCGGCTGTCCTGAGGGCGCTCCCGAATGCGCGTACGCCTCACGCGCTCTAGACTGAGCCGATACCCGCAGCCGTAGAGCACCCGCAATGTCCTCCGAGTCCTCCCGCGACCGCCTCGCCGCCGCCCTCGGCGATGACGCCAAGAACGTCGTCATGGAACGCGGCTACTCCCTCGGCTTCGTAGGCGTCCACGGCCAGGTGCGGCTCGTGCAGTTCCGCTTGAGCAAGAAGGGCTTTGCGCTAGATGCTGCGACCGATGACACGCAGTTCGCAGCGACGCTCGATGAGTTCACGGCGGTCGTCACGCGGTTGCTGACCGAGCGGTGGGGCGGGATCGCGTTGCGGGCGGCGTTCGATGCGGAGGGGGAATTGATCGAGCGGCTGTATGAGACCGGCACGCTGGAGCGGTGTGATTCGGTGGATCCTGCAAGTCCGGTGAAGAAACTGGTCAAGGATGGGGAGCGGGTTGATGCGCGGGAATTGTTGGTGAGAGCGTCTGCGCGGCTCGTAGAGAATTGGGGACTGTTCGAACAGGTGCTGGAGGCTGGCGGCGTGAAACGAATCTGCGAGTTGATCACTTGAGTGTTGGTGCGAGGTTCGGCAGGACTTCAGCGTAACGGCCTTCCCGAATGAGGTTGACTTTAGATCCCATACCGCGCTGCGGTAATGCGCTCAGGTTTTTGAGGGCTTGTGATTATTAGATTTTGCATGGACCTGTCAATCAACCACCTTATCATGCGCGATTGCATGCTGATTAGCTGGCCTCGTTAATTGAAATCGTCTCGTCTTTGGTATTTAATATGCGCTCCCAATTTGCATGGTATTTTAGGGTTGATAGTGCTGCAATTGCCAAAATTTGGAAGGATGGCATATTAACGGTAGACGCAAATGTGTTGCTCGATCTATATCGATATCACCAAGGCACTAGAGATAGTCTATTGGCGGGATTGGCCGCGTTTAAAGGGAGATTGTGGCTTTCAAATCAATCTGCCCAAGAATTCTTTAGAAATCGAGCTAGGGTAATTGTTGGAGCAAATTCTGGTTTTAAGGCGGCAACCGAGGAAATAGAAAATCTTCGCAAAGCTTCGGCAAAAAGCCTGGCTCAGTTGCGTAGTAATCGAATTTTGCCAGAAGAACCCATTCAGAAGCTAAGTGATTCATTGGATAGCGTGTTGACAGCTGTGTCGGTGGCTATTGATAAGGCGCAATCTGAGTTTCCGAAATATCTCGAACAGGATTCTGATCCGATATTGCAGACCATTCTTGCATACTTTGATGCAGCTGTCGGCGCTCCGTTTGATGAGGAGCGATTGAAGGGGCTCAAAGCTGAAGCTGAGCGTCGTAAAAAGGCGAAAGTGCCACCCGGATATCTAGATGATGATAAAGATGGGGATAGACCTTACGGAGATTTCTTTCTTTGGCAACAGATACTCGATCATGCCAAGAGTGCCGGTCGACCGATTATATTTGTTACGTCGGAACGCAAGGAAGATTGGTGGGAGCGACCTTCAGGTGTGACGGTCGGGCCTCGATCGGAACTGCTGAAAGAAGCGCATGAGGTAGCGGGTCAGAAAGTTCTCATATATCAAACCGATCGATTCTTGCAATATTCGGCAGAACGGGAGGGCGCGGCGCTTTCTCAAGAGGTTGTTGAGGAAATTCGTGCCCTTGATGATTTGAGATCAGGTTCAGTTGTTCTTTTCATTGCCCAATTAGTCGAGAAGAATGGTCCGGATTTTAACGAAGGTACGCTGTCCATTGAGTTGAAACGCCCCACGTTTAGGTTTACCGCCAGCGGGCATTTCTTTCCTGTAATGAATAGCGTGCCAGTTCTCCGGGCTGACCTCTCCTCTGGGCCAGCGGAGTTGCCAGTTTTTAAGGTGAGCGCGGGCACGGGCACCAAACATGATTTCAATATTCACTTGGGATCAAAAACACCCGGTATCCCTCTTCCCGTTGGTGTCTACAAATTCCGCTATAGCGCGCGAGTGCGAGTACCGGCGGACACGTGAGCGTCAATTTGGTGAAGACCCTCAGATACAATGACTTGTCCTTAGGGGAGTAGCCGCCTTCGCACCCGTCGCGAAGTGCGCCGATCAACACACTTGCCGCCCCATCGCGGCATGGTCGGCGCGGCCCGTCATCGGCGGGCTTAGCAAGACCTTTGGCGCGGTGTCCTGACCCGGGGCTGGGGAGGACGTCGCGTCATTGGTTGATGCGTCCCGGCCCCGCGGAAATCCTCACTTGAATCTCCATATCGACATCACACCGTCCGCGACGACGGTCGTCGCGCACGCGTGCGCCTCACGCGCGAGCGCGCCCATGCCGGCGCTGGCGCAAGCGACTGTCCCGGGATCCCCGCGATGATCCTCACCCTCGCACTGCTCCTGACCTCCGCCATCGTCATCTACCTCGCCTGCGAGTTCTTCGTCAACGGCATCGAATGGGTCGGCCACCACTTCGGCGTATCGCGCACCGCGGTCGGCACGGTGCTGGCGGCGTTCGGGACGGCGTTGCCGGAGAGCGTGGTCACGCTGGTGGCCGTGGTGTTCGGCAGGACGCCGGACGCGAAGGACATCGGCGTCGGCGCCGCCCTCGGCGGGCCGCTGGCGCTGTCGACGCTGGCGTACGCGGTGGTCGGCGCGATGTTCCTGCTCGATCGCGCGCGATTGCAGAAGAAGATCGCGCAGGAGTTCAGCACCGTGCGGCTCGCACACGACCAGGCGTGGTTCCTGGTCGTGTTCGTGTTCAAGGTGGCCCTGGGGCTGCTGGCATTCGCGTGGAAGCCCTGGCTCGGCGGGCTGTTCCTGGCGGCCTACGCGCTGTACGTCTGGCGCGAGCTGCAGGGCGGCGACGCGGAGGGCGACGACGGCGCTGGCATCGAGTTCGAGCCGCTGAAGCTCATGCCGCGCGCCGAGCATCCGGCGACGGCCTGGGCCCTGCTGCAGACAGGCGGGGCGCTGGTGGTGATCTTCTTCGCGTCGCAGCTGTTCGTGCATCAGCTGGAGGCCGTCGGCCCCTGGCTGGGGATGTCGCCGCAGCTGGTGGCGCTGCTGCTGAGCCCGATCGCCACCGAGCTGCCCGAGATCCTCAACGCGGTGATCTGGGTGCGCCAGGGCAAGACCGCGCTGGCGCTCGGCAACATCAGCGGCGCGATGATGATCCAGGCGACCGTGCCGAGCGCGCTCGGCATCTTCTTCACGCCGTGGCTGCTGGGGCCGGCGCTGCTGTGGGGCGCGGCGATCACGATGGCGGCGATCGTCGCGATGCTGGTGCTGCTCAAGCGCCATGCGCTGACGGCGCGGCGGCTGTTCGCGATGGCGGCGCTCTATGGCGTGTTCGCGCTCGGGGTCGCGCTGCGCTTCCACTGACGCGCGTCCGTCGGACCTGAAACGGTGCCTCGCCGCCGCCTGGTTCGGGCACGGGGTGGCCCTGACCGGGCGGAGTCGCGAGCGGCGGCGTTCTGCGAGCCGGTCGCGATCGGCGGCGGATGGCGACGCTGAGCGCCAGCTGAGCGGGTGGAGCGCCTTCGTGATGCTGACTGGAGCCTCCCTCGCGGAGGGAGGCTGGAGGGTGCGGTCAAACACGCTGGAGCTCCCTCGCGGAGGGGGCTCGCGGGAGCCGTGCATTCAGCCATCGGCCAGGAGTCTGAGCGGCTTCTGCCGCGCAGACTCCTAGCGGCTGATCGGCTTGAGCAGGCTGCGCACCCGCGTCTTCTTCACCGGGATCGGCATCTCCAGCGCCGGCACGTGCGTGCCGTCGACCTCGGTCTCGGCGACGTCGGTGGTGGCGACCTGCGGGTGCGCGCGGTCGGCGTAGCGCGGCGGCCAGTCCTTGAGCACCGTGCGGCGCAGCAGCGCCAGACCGGGGCCGGCGGTGAAGGTGCGCTCGAAGACGTGCGTCACGAGCTGGCGCTTGATCTTCTCGGTGATGATGATCGTGGAGCAGCGCGTGCCGTACGCGCCGTCGGGCGTGCGGATGAAGGCGGAGCTCAGGACGCGCTCGCGGTCGCGGCCGATGCCGGTGCTGGGCAGCAGGTCGTCGGGCGCGAAGTCGCGGTCGGCCAGCGCGGCGAACAGCTGGCTGGACAGGCCGTCGATCGATTCGGCGGTCTTGAGCGCCTCGCCCAGGCGTTGCTTGAGCCGCGTGACCTTGGGCCAGGGCGTGTCCAGCGAAGCGTTGGACAGGCCGAAGATGCCGCGCTCGATGCGGCGCGGGATCGCCAGGTCGTTGCTGGCGTAGAAGCAGTCGCCGCGGCGGAAGTCGGCCGCGATCAGGTTGAACGGCGCGTAGCCGGACAGCGAGGTCTGCATCCAGAACTGGTCGGGGCGCAGCTCGGTGCGCAGCCACTGCGGCACGATGCCGCCGCGGCTGGGCGCCTCGGGATCGGGCTGCTGCGGCCGGCGCACGTTGGTGACGAGCGCCAGGCGGCCGGCGGCCGACAGGCCCAGCCAGGTGCCGCCGGCGTGCAGGTCACGGCCGGCGAGGATCTCGGGGCCGCCTTCGTCCGGCGCCCACCAGGCCATGCGGGCGGCCGGCCGGTCGAAGAACTCGTCGCGGTTGGTGGCGATCACCAGGGGGAAGCGGCGGTTCTCGTCGATGGCGAGGGCTACGAGGCACATGGGGCGAACAGTTCGACGTGGCGGGCACCGCGCAGGAGGCCGGCGCGCGGCAGCGCGGCCGTCTCCAGCAGGGCAAGGAACGTGCGCAGCGCGGCGTGCGCGTCGGCGCCCGCGGCGGGCAGCGACAGGCGATAGGTCTCCATCACGGTCGCGTCCGCGCCGGGGTCGGCAGCGCAGGGTTCGGCAGGATGGCGGGACGGTGCACGGGCATCGGGCGGCGAGGCGGATGAAGCCGGGGAGGGCAGGTCGCATCGTAAGAGGACTTCCGCCGAGTTCACGCCGCCGTCCGGAGGCAATGTGCGCTGGAATTCACGCACTCCCGAAATGACTCGCGGCGCGTCGGCAGCGGCGACGCGGTAGTAGATGCAGACCAGCATCATGCGCGTGCGATCCGTCACGGTCATCCCCGGTTGCGCCGGCTCCACCGATGCGCTATCAGCCGTTGTCGGCGGGGATCTCGTACGGCAGCTCGCGCAGCCGGACGACCGGCCCGTCGGCGGCGCCCACGTGCAGCTCGCCGGCCTCGATGACCGCGCGCTTGACCTCGATCAGCGCCGCGTGCCGGGCGCCGCCCTCGGGGTGCGGCAGGCTGGCCGACAGCACGATCTGGCCGGCCGGCTGCTCGGGATCGGCGGCGGCGAACACCTCCGCGCCCGCCGCGGCGGCCGTCGCGCCCTCGGCCAGCACCATGCGGCGCTTGAGCGTGCCGCGGTACTGGCTGCGCGCGACGATCTCCTGGCCCGGGTAGCAGCCCTTCTGGAAGTTCACGCCGCCCACCAGCTCGAGGTTGACCATCTGCGGCACGAAGGCCTCGACCGTGCTCGCGACGATGCGCGGCACGCCCGACTGCACCTCCAGCCAGTTCCAGACGTCGGGGCTGGACGTCGTCGCCCACGGCGGGTTGGCGCCGGGCGCCGCGGCCCACAGCAGGCGCGTGGCGCCGGCGGCGTCGGCTAGGCGGATGGCGGTGCCGCCGGCCAGGGACGAGGTCGCGTACGGCGCGGCCGGGATCGGATGCGCGGCGTCGTCGTGCAGCAGGCCGGGCAGGGCGACGCCCCACAGCGCGATCTCGGCCGACGCGTCGCTGAGCTTGCACCTGGCGCGCAGCACGAACATGGACAGCCGCTTCAAGGTGGGCGCGAGCAGGTCGGCGCTGCAGGCCAGCAGGATCTCGTCGGGGGCCGTGCGCCACATCACGAAGCTGGCCAGCAGCCGGCCCTTGGGCGAGCAGTAGCCGGCCAGGCGGGCCTGGCCGACATCCAGCTTCAAGGTCTCCTGCGTGAGCTGGCCGTTGAGGAAGGCGGCGGCGTCGTCGCCCCTGGCGCGGATGACGCCCCAGTCGGCGAGGCGGACGGCCACGGGGGCGCCCAGGGCGAGGTCGGAGGCGGCGGGAACGGTGGTGCTCATGGGGCCGATTATCATGGCGGCCCCTCTTTCCCATCGCCAGCAGGGCCTCCGTCCCGGCGCCCTGGTCCCATGCTCAAACGCCTGTTCACGTTGCTGCTCGTGCTCGCCGCGGGCGCCGCCGGCGCCGCCTTCTGGTGGCTGCAGCATCCGCTCAAGCTCGCGCACGACGACGTCGAGGTCTCCATCGAGCCCGGCACGCCGGTGCGCGAGATCGTGCGCCTGTGGCGCGACGCCGGCGTCGACGAGCCGCCCGAGCTGCTCTACCAGTGGTTCCGCTGGTCGGGCCAGGCCAAGCGCATCCGCGCGGGCAGCTACCTCGTCTCGCAGGGCGCGACGCCGCGCACGCTGCTCGACAAGATGGTGACGGGCGACGAGGAGCTGGAGTCGGTGCACATCATCGACGGCTGGACCGTCAAGCAGATGCGCGCCGCGCTCGCCGCCGCGCCCGGCCTGAAGCCGACGACCGCCGGCCTGAGCGACGACGCGCTGATGGCCGCGATCGGCGCGCCGGCCGGCGAGAAGGCGGAAGGGCGGTTCTTCCCCGACACCTACGTCTACAGCAAGGGCGTCAAGGACATCCTCGTGCTCAAGCGCGCGCACGACGCGCTGGAGCGCCAGCTGCAGGCCGCGTGGGCGCTGCGCGCCGCCGACTCGCCGCTGAAGTCGGCCGACGACGCGCTGACGCTGGCCTCGGTCATCGAGAAGGAGACCGGCGCCGCGACCGACCGCGGCAAGGTGGCGGCCGTGTTCTCGAACCGGCTGCGCATCGGCATGCCGCTGCAGTCCGACCCGACCGTGATCTACGGCCTGGGCGCGGCCTACGACGGCAGCCTGCACAAGGTCGACCTGCAGACCGACACGCCCTACAACTCGTACACGCGCCAGGGCCTGCCGCCGACGCCGATCGCGCTGCCGGGGCGCGAGTCGCTGCGCGCGGCGGTGCGGCCGGACGCGTCCAAGGCGCTGTACTTCGTGTCGCGCGGCGACGGCACCAGCGTCTTCAGCGAGACGCTCAACGCCCATAATGCCGCGGTGAACCAGTACATCCGCGGGCCGCACAAGTGACGGCCGGAAAGCCCCTCGCCGCCGGCGCGGCCGGCCGCTTCGTCAGCTTCGAAGGCATCGACGGGGCCGGCAAGTCCACGCACATCGAGGCGCTGGCCGGCTGGGCCCGCGCGCGCGGCGTCGAGGTGGTGCTGGCGCGCGAGCCCGGCGGCACGCCTCTGGCCGAGAAGCTGCGCGCGCTGTTCCTGCACGACGCGATGGACCCGCTGACCGAGGCGCTGCTCGTGTTCGCCGCCCGGCGCGACCATCTGCGCAACGTCATCGAGCCGGCGCTGGCGCGCGGCGCGCTGGTGCTGTGCGACCGCTTCACCGATTCGACCTTCGCCTACCAGGGCGCCGGCCGCGGCTTCGACCTCGCCGTGCTGGCGCAGCTCGAGGACTGGGTGCAGGAAGGACGCCAGCCCGACCTGACGCTGTGGTTCGACGTCGCCCCCGCCGTCGCCGCGCAGCGCCGCGCCGCCGCGCGCGACGCCGACCGGCTGGAGCGCGAGGACGAGGCGTTCTTCGTCCGCGTGCGCGACGGCTACGCGCGGCGCGCGCAGGCCGCGCCCGGGCGCGTCACGCGCATCGACGCGGCGCGGCCGCTGGAGGCCGTGCGCGCCGACGCGATCGCGGCGCTGGCGTCGCGCGACTGGTACCCCGCATGACCGCCGCCCCCGACGACTCGACGCTGCCCTGGCTCGCCGGCCCGGCGCACGACATCGCCACCCGCCAGCGCGGCCACGCGCTGCTGGTGCAGGGCAGCGCCGGCGCGGGCGTGTTCGAGCTGGCGCTGCGCGTCGCGCGCACCTGGCTGTGCGAGACCGCCGGCGCCGACGCGCCCTGCGGCCGCTGCACCGCCTGCCACCTGCTGGCCACCAACAGCCATCCCGACTTCCTCGCGCTGCTGCCGGAGCTGACGCAGGTCGAGCTGGGCTGGAGCGTCGGCGGCAACGACGCGCCCGAGGCGGGCGACGGCGAGGGCAAGGCCAAGCGCAAGCCAAGCAAAGAGATCCGCATCGAGGCCGTGCGCGACGCCATCGCCTGGACGCAGAAGAGCTCCTCGCGCGGCCGGGCCAAGGTGCTGCTGCTGTTCCCGGCCGACGCGATGAACCTGGTCGCGTCCAACGCGCTGCTCAAGACGCTGGAGGAGCCGCCCGAGGGCGTGCGCCTGTTGCTGGTGGCCGAGGACGCCGAGCGCCTGCTGCCCACGCTGCGCAGCCGCTGCCAGCGCCTCCTGTTCGAGGGCCCGACGCCCGCGCAGGCGCTCGCGTGGCTCGAGGGGCAGGGCGCCGCCAACGCGCCGGTGCTGCTGGCCGCGGCCGGCGGCCAGCCGCTCGCCGCGCGCCGCCTCGCCGCCGAAGGCTTCGACGCCGCCGCGTGGCTCGCGCTGCCCAGGCGCATCGCCGACGGCCGCTGGGAGCCGCCGGCCGGTGCGACGATCCCGCGCCTGCGCGAGGTGCTGCAGAAGCTGTGCCACGACGCGATGGCCGTGGCCGCGGGATCGGAGCCGCGCTACTTCCCCGCCGCCAGCCTGCCGCCCGCGGCGGCGTGGTCGAAGCTGGCCGACTGGTCGCAGTCGCTGGCCCGCCTGGCGCGCCACGACGAGCACCCGTTCAACGCCCCGCTGATCACCGACAGCCTGCTGGCCGAGGCCAGGGCGGTGTGGGCGAAGCCGCGGCGCGCGGCCTGACGTTCACGCCGCGGTGTCCGCCGGACCCCGCATCGTGATCGCCCCGAACGGGCAGCGCACCGCGCACAGGCTGCAGCCCGTGCAGCCGCCGGGCTGATGCAGCACCGCCGACTTGCGCCAGTCGGCCATGGTCTCCAGGTTGAGGACGCGCGGCGCGCAGACGGCCACGCAGCGGCCGCAGCCGGTGCAGCGGTCGGCGTCGACCACCGGCAGGCGCGGGGCGGGGCGGCGCGGGGTCATGGTCATGCGCCGGGTCGCTGCTCGAAGCCGTCGAAGACGCCGTCGCCGGGCGCGACGTCCACCTTGTCGACGCGCGCCCCGGGCGGCCCCTGGCGCGCCCAGGCGACGATGTCGTCCAGCGCCGCCTGCGGGCCGGCCACCATTGCTTCGACCGAGCCGTCGTGGCGATTGCGCACCCAGCCGCCGACGCCGATGCGGCGCGCGGCCCGCACCATGTTCCAGCGGTAGCCGACGCCCTGCACGAGGCCGTGGATGCGCAGGTGGAGCACGGAAGCGGTCATGGCGCGAGCGTAACGCACCGGCCGGCGGCGCCGCGGTCGGTGGCGCGGTTCCGGCGCCGAACCGTCCTAACCCCCAGGTCGAGGGGAAAAAATCGGTTGCGCCCGACGGTCGACAGGCGCAAGCTCTCGCGCGCCGCCTTCCGTCGGCAGCGCGGGGCGGCACGGGATCGCTCGCTGCCGGCGCACGTCGCGCCAACGCGGTCACCGCGTCACAGGTGACGGAGGGACTTTCATGAAGATCGCTCGCACCCTGAAGCTCGTGGCCGCGGCCGCGTTGCTGGCGTCCAGCGCCGGCGCCTTCGCGCAGGCTTCCAGCTACACGCCGGGGACCGTCTGGAACTTCAGCTACATCAAGATCGAGCCGGGCCAGTTCGAGAACTATCTGGACTTCCTGGACAAGACCTGGAAGCGGGCCAACGACCAGGCCGTCAAGGAAGGCGACATCATCGCCTACCACGTGCTGCAGGTGAACAACCCGCGTTCGGGCGAGCCGGACCTGATCCTGGCGATCGAGACCAAGGACTACCTGACGACCGCGCAGCAGCTGGCGGTGCAGAAGAAGTTCGAGGCCTTCATGGCCCAGGACGCGCACAAGCTCGACACCGGCGCCGGCGAACGCAAGGTCATGCGCAAGCTCGACGGCAGCATGGAGCTGCAGGAGCTCAAGCTCAAGTAGGCGCGCCCGCGGGGCCGGCGGGCGGGCTGCCGCGACAATGGCGGCATGCCCGCGCCGCCCGTTCATCGCATCGTCGCCGCCGACGCCCACGTGGTGCCGGCGCCGTTCCGCGCGTTCGCGGTGCGCAGCGACGAGCCCTGCCACGCGTTCGACGCCCGCCCGCCGTACGGGCGCGTGCACGTGCTGGCCACCGACATCCTCGACGCGGACGCGCGGACGCGCCTCGCGCGGGCCGGCTACGCGCGGGTCGACATCGACGAGCCGTTCGCGGTCGACTACGCCGCGACGACCTGGGACGAACTCGCGGCGCTGGCGGGCGTGCCCGACCTGGCGGGCGCGATCGCGCGCGCCCTGCGCGTGACGCGCGTGCTCGGCGACGCGCTCGTGGACTACGAACGCAGCGTCGCGACGCGCGTCGACTGGCTCGCCTCGCGCGGCGCCGGCTTCCACAACGACGTCGCGCGGCACTGGTCGCGCAGCCTGTTCTGGATCCTCGCGCTGGACGTCGTCGACGTCGAGTTCGCGCTGCCGCACGCCGGCGTGCGCCTTGCCCTGTCCGAAGGCGACCTCGTCGTGTTCGACCAGGCGATGGCGCACGGCCTGTGCCGGCCCGCGGATGCCGGCCGCGCCGTGGCCGCGTCGTTCGACGGCGGCGACGACGGCCGCCAGCTCTTCCTCACCGGCGAGCTGTTGCTCGACGACGCGCGCTGGGCCGCGCTCGGCGCGCCGTGGGCGCCGGTCGAGCGGCACGCCGGGGCGCTGGACCTGACGATGGCCGAGTTCGACGACCGCAGCGGCGCCGTCCAGCGCGTGCGCTTGCTCGAGCACGCGATGTCGCGCGAGACCTGCCACGTCGACGAAACTTCCACGGCCGGGCAAGGGTCACACGGCGATGCACCCTGACGGCGAGAATGCCCGCATGCCCGCTTCCACCGCTGCCCGGCTCGACCGCTGCCGGCACCATGCCGCGACGCTGCTGGCCGTCTTCCTGACCGCCTGCGCGAGCCCGCCGGCGACGACGCCGCAGCCGCCCGCGATCACGCCCTCGGAGGCACAGGCCGCGGGCCTGTCGATGGACGAGCTCGCGCGGCAGCAGGGCTTCGCGCGCTGGGTGGCCGCGTTCGAGGAGTCGGCGCGCGCGTCCGGCGTCGACGACGCCACGCTGCACCAGGCCTTCGACGACGCGCACTACGTCCCGCGCGCCGTGAACGCGGATCGCACGCAGCCCGAGTTCACGCGCGCCGTGTGGGACTACCTCGACATGATCGTGTCGCCCGGCCGCATCCTGCGCGGGCAGCAGAAGCTCGCGGACGTGCGCCCGCAGCTCGACGCCGCCACCGCGCAGTACGGCGTGCCGCAGGCCACCGTCGTCGCGATCTGGGGCATGGAGAGCGACTACGGCGCCAACTACGGCGACATCCCCACCATCGACTCGCTGGCCACGCTCGGCTTCGAGGGCCGGCGCGAGGCCTGGGCGCGCGGACAGCTGATGGCGGCGCTGCAGATCCTCAGGAGCGGCGACATCGACCGCCCGCACATGGTCGGCTCCTGGGCCGGCGCGATGGGCCAGACGCAGTTCATCCCCAGCGCCTTCCTGCAGTTCGCGGTGGACGCCGACGGCGACGGCAAGCGCGACATCTGGGGCAGCATGGCCGACGTCACCGCGTCGACCGCGAACTTCCTGGCGCGCTCGGGCTGGCAGCCGGGCCAGGCCTGGGGCGCCGAGGTCAAGCTGCCCGACGGCTTCGACGCCGGCCGCGCCGACGATGCGCTGCGCCAGGCCAGCGCGCAATGGGCGGGCGAGGGCGTGCAGACGCTGGACGGCAGCCCGCTGCCCGAGCTGCCCGATGGCGCGATCTTCCTGCCGGCCGGCGCGCACGGCCCGGCCTTCCTGGTCGGGGCGAACTTCCGCACGCTGCTGCGCTACAACAACTCCACTAGCTACGCGCTGGCCGTGAGCCTGCTGGCCCAGCGCATCGCCGGCGGCCCGGGCGTGCAGGCCGCGTGGCCGCGCGACCTGCAGCCGCTGACGCGCGACCAGCTCAAGGCGATGCAGGCGGCGCTCAACGACCGCGGCTTCGCCGCCGGCGAGGTCGACGGCCAGATGGGCCCGGCCACGCGCCAGGCCCTGCGCGCCTGGCAACGCAGCCAGAACCTGCCGGCCGACGGCTTCCCGACGCCGGATCAGCTCGCGGCACTGCAGACGCCATGACGCCGCCCGCGCCGCCGACCATCGTCGCCGCGGACCCGGCCGACGCCCCGGCGCTGCTCGCGCTGCAGAAGCTCGCGTTCGAGCCCGAGGCGCGCGCCTGCCGGACGCGCGAGATCCCGCCGCTGCAGGAAACGGTGGCGGGTATCGAGGCGCACATCCGCACGGCGACGGTGCTCAAGGCGATGGATGGCGACCGCCTGGTCGGCGCGATCCGCGGCGTCGTCACCGACGACCGCTGCCTGATCCGGGTGCTGGTCGTCGCGCCCGACCAGCAGGGCCGCGGCCTGGGCGCGCGCCTGCTGCAGGCGATCGAGGACGCGCACCCGCGGGCCGGGCGCTTCGAGCTCACCACCAACATGATCATGGTGGGCAACGTGCGCTTCTACCTGCGCAACGGCTACGAGGTGGTCGAGCAGGTCCAGCACGCGCCCACAATCCGGCTGGCCTTCATGCGCAAGATCGCGCGGCGCTGACGGGGCGCGGGTTCAGCCCAGCGCCGACTTGTACAGCGCCAGCAGCTCGCTCCACGCGCGCTCGGCGTCGGCCTGGTTGTAGATCGGCTTGCCGTCGGCCTGCGGCATGTCGGGCACGCACCAGCCGTGCTGCTCGGCGAACACCTCCACCTTGGCGGCGACGTGCGCGTCGTCGAACGCCTTGCGCAGCTTGTCCTTGGCGTCGGGCTGCTTCGCGTCGTCGCTGCCGGCGATCGCGACCAGCATGCGGGCCTTGATCTTCGGGACGAGCAGGTAGGGCGAGTCGGGCTTGTCGGTGACCAGGCCGCCGCCGTGGAACGAGGCGCCCGCGCCGATGCGCTCGGGCACGGCCGCGGCCGTGCGGAACACGAGCGCGCCGCCCATGCAGTAGCCCTGAGTGCCGATCTTCCTGGACTTGTCGACCTCGGGCTGCGCATCGAGGAATTTGACGAACTCGACCGCGTCCTTCTCGGCCGCGCCCGCGGCGCCGATCGAACCCATCAGCGGGCCGATCTTGGCGAAGGTGGCCTTGTCCTTGAAGTCGACGTTGGCGGCCGTCTCGTAGAACGGGGCCTTGCCGATGCGGTAGAACGGGTTGGGCACCAGCACCGCGTAGCCGGCGCCGGCCAGGCGGCGGCCCATGTCGCGCATGGACGGGCGCAGGCCGAAGGCGTCCGGCCACAGCACGACGGCGGGGTGCTTGCCCTCGGCCGGATGGAAGTACGCGGCGTCGCAGGTGCCGTCGGGCGTGTTGATGGTGACGTTCTTCTCGACCACCGGCGGCCCCGCGGGAGCGGCCGCGGCGGGCAGCGCGGTGGCCGCCACGCCGGTGGCCACGGACAGCGCGACGAAGTCGCGGCGGCGCAGGTCGGCGGTGTCGGGGTCGGCTTCGTGGGCGTGGTCGTTGTCGTGCTTGGCGCTCATTTCAGGACTCCTGTGCGAAGGTCGGGCCGGCAACCGGCAGGAACCGCGCGAGGATAGCCGCTGTCCGTGAAACCCGACCCGCGCCAGGGCGGTTCCGGCGTCGCGCGCCGGTGCGATCCGCCGCGGCCGATCGTGGAAAAAGCCACCGGTAACCGTTCGCTGCCGAGCCGCCGGGCCGCCAGGAAGCTCGCTACACTAGAAGAACGATGGCAGATGAACCGAATTCCCTGATGGGCTCGCCGCCGCCGGCGACGGCGCGGCCGAGCGTCATCCAGCTCGTGTTTCGCGAGAAGGGCGCGCTGTACGCGGCCTACATGCCCATCTTCGCCGAGGGCGGCCTGTTCGTGCCGACCACGCGCGACTACCAGCTCGGCGACGACATCTACCTGCTGCTGACGCTGCCGGGCGACGCCCAGCGCTACCCGGTGGCCGGCAAGGTGGGCTGGATCACGCCGGCCAACGCGCCGGGCGGCCGCACGCAGGGCGTCGGCGTCCGCTTCCCGCGCGACGAGAAGACGCAGGCCCTGAAGGCGCGGATCGAAGAAGTGCTGGGCACGTCGATCTCGTCGTCCAAGCCCACGCAGACCATCTG